>NZ_JAHXYO010000009.1:0-196592 GCF_019969905.1 Rahnella sp. GSA61A
GTCCACATTCGGCACTGAATTATCTGACGCCATCAGAGTTTGCAGCACGGTGGCGAAATGGAAAATGTGAAGGTAAACAAACCGACATTACTAACTGACGGTTGTATCTAATCCTGGGGGCAGGTCAAAAATACTATATGTACCTATAGCTGCAATGAGTGCTCCTATAGCGGAAACAAACATTGATACTAGTGAATCTTCATTTATACTTTTCTTCTCAGCAACTTTTGGCTTTGAATATGTGGAGCGAATAGATTTTACTGTATCCATTAGTAACTCCCTTTTCTCTAATGGAATAAATTTGTTTCCCATAAAGCGATCTTGGATTTGTAATAAAAGTTCATCAGCCGAGTATGGGTAAGGAGTTCCTTGCTCTAACTCTTTGGCCTTAATGAATGAATTGATATCATCAATTGTTAGTTTTTTATTATAAAATAATAACTCTTGAACATCATCCACTAAGCTTTCATGAGTGATGTTTACCTTTGCTGCAGTTATATCTTTTACATAACCGGGAACATATATAAGCGAAAAATAGAATGTCCCTATCACCCCAATAAAGCTAAATATATTCCAACCATTTTTCATAACCCAGTTAAGTATTGACTTCAATTAACTCTCCTTACTTGAATTGGTGTCATTTCAGGTTTTCCACCAAGGGGTGGTCATGCAATAGTGCAATTCTCTGGATTACATGTTATGTCTTTTTCCTCATTCAAACAACAAGCTACAAATACTTAGCTCTACTTACTAACGCAACATGATGTTGCTGATCATCTTTTGAGATCTACTTATAACATCAGCTAAAAGCTTAATAAACTATAGGGCATGCTAACTTTGTTCTCACAACTGTGCATGCTTTTTGGTAGCAAGATAATGACGCAATTAATGAGCACACCTAATAAACCCTAGCTAATTACCCCATCTAATCGAATAAATCACTTTGCGTTATGCTTTTCCTACACAACAGCTAAAGGATAACGTCATGCAAACTGTAAAACTGAACAACGGTGTTGAAATGCCCCTGCTGGGCTTTGGTGTGTTTCAGATGTCTGATGCCGCTGAATGCGAAAGAGCCGTTATTGATGCCATCGATACGGGATACCGTCTGATCGATACCGCCGCGTCTTACCAGAATGAAACCCAGGTCGGGAACGCACTGAAACAGACCGGTATCGCACGTAACGAACTCTTTGTAACGACCAAGCTATGGCTGCAGGATACTAACTACGAAGGTGCTAAAGCACAGTTCGAACGCTCCCTGAATCGGCTGCAACTTGATTACGTTGACCTGTACCTGATTCACCAGCCTTACGGTGATGTCCATGGGGCATGGCGAGCTATGGAAGAACTGCAACAGGCAGGCAAAATTCGCGCCATTGGCGTCAGCAACTTCCATCCAGACCGACTGGCCGACCTTATCGCCTTCAACAAAGTGGCCCCTGCGGTAAACCAGATTGAAGTAAACCCCTTCAACCAGCAGCTGCATGCCGTTCCATGGAATCAAAGCCATGGCATTCAGCCGGAAGCCTGGGCACCGTTTGCTGAGGGTAAAAATGGTCTGTTCCTGCATCCCGTGTTAACGGCAATTGGTCAGAAGTACGGCAAAAGCGTGGGCCAGGTTGTGCTGCGTTGGATCTTCCAGCGAGGCATCGTTTCGCTGGCGAAATCGGTGCGCAAAGAACGCATGGAAGAGAACATCAACATTCTCGATTTTGAACTCAGCTCTGAAGATATGCTGCAGATTGCTGCCCTCGACTCTGCAACCAGCGCCTTCTTCTCTCACCGCGACCCGGCGATGGTGGAATGGCTGACTGGCCGCAAACTTGATGTTTAAGTCGCGATAAAAGAGGTATTCATTCAATGCAAAAACGTTATCTGGGTAAATCCCGACTCGAAATATCCGCGCTTGGGCTCGGTTGCATGGGCTTAAGCCACGGCTATGGTCCGGCGACCGATACTCGTCAGGCTATAGAGCTCATTCGCGCAGCGGTTGAACGTGGCGTCACCTTCTTCGATACCGCTGAAGTGTATGGCCCCTTCCTCAATGAAGAAGTTGTCGGCGAAGCCTTAAAACCGTTTCGTGACCGTGTGGTCATTGCCACTAAGTTTGGTTTTACTTTTGGCGACGACAACAAGCAGCAGATTTTAAACAGCCGTCCGGAGCATATCCGTGAAGCTGTGGAAGGATCATTACGCCGTCTTAAGACTGATGTCATTGACCTGCTGTATCAACACCGTGTCGATCCGGATGTCCCGATTGAAGATGTTGCGGGTACGGTAAAAGACCTGATAGCTGAAGGCAAAGTTAAACATTTCGGTCTGTCCGAAGCGGGTGCGCAGACCATTCGTCGGGCGCATGCTGTACAACCAGTCACGGCCCTGCAAAGCGAATACTCAATGTGGTGGCGCGAGCCTGAGCGGGAGATCCTGCCGTTACTGGAGGAACTGGGCATTGGTTTTGTGCCTTTCAGCCCATTAGGTAAAGGCTTCCTGACGGGCTCGATTAAGCCTGGAGCTACTTTTGGGAAGGATGATTACCGCAGCACGGTGCCGCGTTTCGCCGAGCAGGCGATTGAAGCCAATGAAAAACTGGTCTCATTGCTGGGTGAACTGGCGGCAGAGAAAGACGTGACGTCTGCACAAATCGCGCTGGCATGGCTGCTGGCACAAAAGCCGTGGATTGTTCCTATCCCTGGTACCACCAAACTACACCGGCTGGAAGAAAACCTGGGGGCTGCCGACATCATTCTTTCGCAGGATGACTCACGGCAGATAACCCAGGCGCTTGAAACGATTAAAGTCGTCGGCGAACGTTACTCTCCTGAGCACCAGGCCCGCGTAGGCCGTTAATATCCGGACGGGTCCGCTGAGATTGGCGGACCCTTTATTCCTGATAGCGAAGTGCATCGATCATCAGCGCAAAAGCTGGCGGATGCTGCTTACGGCTCGGGTAGTAAAGATAATATCCGGGGAAAGACGGACACCAGTCCTGCAGAACCTGAATCAGCTCTCCTGACTTTATATAATCCTGCACCCTGTCTTCAGGTATACAGGCGATGCCAAAACCGGATAAAGCCGCATCAATTCTTTCCGCCTGCAGATTAAACGTTACCTGCCCTTCCACTCTGACGCGTAACGGTTTCCCATCCTTCTCAAACTCCCAATGGTAAAGTCCACCGGCAGTCGGCAGGCGCATATTGATACACCGATGGTTTTGTAGCTCGTGCGGTGTTTCGGGTACGCGGCTAGCGGCAAAATAGGACGGTGCTCCCACCACTGCCATACGCATTTCCGGTCCAATCCTCACCGCGATCATATCCTTATCCACGCTTTCGCCAAGGCGGATCCCCGCATCAAAACGCCCCTCAACAATATCGACAAAACCGTTATCAACCACCAGTTCGAGATTGATTTCCGGATATTCCCTAAGGAAGGATTTTAACTTCGGCCATACCAGACTTCGCGCGGAATGCTCCCCAGCAGATAAACGGATATTGCCGGAGGCACTGCCGTTCAGTTGAACAAGCGATTCTAGCTCCTGCTCAAGATCGGCAATACGAGGTTCAAGGCAGGCAATAATTCTCTCACCGGCCTCTGTAGGGGCTACGCTTCGGGTCGTACGGGTCAGAAGGCGGATATTCAGCCTTTCCTCCAGTGCCTTCATTGCGTGACTGAGTGCAGACTGAGAAACGCCCAGTTTACCCGCTGCTTTGGTAAAACTTCGCTCCCTTGCTACCACAAGAAAGATTTGCAGTTCGTTGAAGTTTTCTTTGAGCATCGTCAATTTCCTTGTGGAGACATTCCCTTCAACGCGCACTCATGAAGGGTGTTCATAGACACAATCATTTTAGCCCCATTACTGACAATAATGATAATTGATATTCTGACTGTATCGAAAATAAGTCTGAATTATCAGAAGGTTTATCATGAAAATACTCGTTGCAGGGGCGACAGGAAGTATTGGTGTTCACGTCGTGAATACCGTTATCGAAATGGGTCATCAACCCGTGGCGCTGGTCAGAAATAAGCGCAAAGTAAAATTACTTCCTCGTGGAACGGATGTTTTTTACGGCGATGTTTCAATGCCTGAAACACTCACCGATTTGCCGAAAAATATTGATGCCATCATCTTCACTCTCGGTTCCGATGGCCAGGGGCGTATTGGTGCCAGGGCGATAGATTACGGCGGAGTGCGTAATATTTTACGAATATGCAAGGATGCACCTGTTCGTATCAGCCTAATGACCACGATTGGTGTGACTGAACGACTCAGCACCTGGAATCAACGCACTGAGGTTCATGACTGGAAAAGACGTGCCGAGCGTCTGGTTAGGGCAAGTGGTCACCCCTATACCATCGTCAGGCCCGGCTGGTTTGATTACAACAATGATGATGAGCACCGAATCGTTATGCTTCAGGGGGATCGCCGCCATACGGGAACAACGGAAGATGGTGTGATATCCCGGGAGCAAATCGCCCAGGTTCTGGTCAGTGCCCTGACCAGCGACGAGGCAAAAAATAAAACGTTCGAGCTGGTGGCTGAACAAGGAGAAGCACAACAGGATCTTACTTTGCTGTTTGCAGACCTGCAAACTGATAATCCTGAAAAAAATGATGGGGTTTTAGATTTGAACAACATGCCTTTCAGTGAAGAACCTGAGTGCATTATTAACGAGCTGAACCTGTTTTCAAAACACGTAAAATCAATCTAACACCTTTGACAACTTGGCCCAATAGAGGCCGGTCTTATGACAGTTTGGATCCGGCCTTTATTCGAAGTATGGTTTGCCGGGTAGTAATAAATTCTCGGGCAATAGAGCTGATGCTTAAGCCTAAATTAATACGCTCAATAACGACCTGTTTTGTTCTTCGTTCAGTGAACCAGATTAATGAGCACAACTGAAATTAGACATGTCCGCTTATGGCACTCAGCCGACAGTTAAACCTCTTTGCACACAGTTTCACATAGGATAAACACCTTCGACGTTACCTCTAATTACGCTTCATTTTCAGAGAGTAAAATAGTCATGTTCACTCATGCTGCGGAACGCTCATACCTGATTTATGGAACCCGCAACTATTGGTGGTCATTCTGGTGGTCTTGACAGAAAGGGAATTCATGTTTAGCTTATTTATTAGCCAGTTACTGGCGAAGGCGATCCCAGTCAGAGGAGCCAAATTAGAAAATCCCGCTTAAGGAAACTTAAGCGGGATTTTTGCTTTTTATGCCCGGAGCCCGGGCCTGTATGGCGTTGATGCAATCAGCGAGTGTGAAAATAGTCCTGATGCATTTTCAGTTTTCCCTCCGCGCCGGGAAAATTTGGTGGTCAGATTTGGGGTCAGGTGAGTTCGATGACACAGTGACCCCCAAATATCTCTTAACGACTCAAAAATCCGCAAATTAAAATCACCCGCAAAACCCTTTAATGTTTCTGATTCTCATGGCCTGTACCTTTATGCAATCTTATGACTGATTAACGCAGCTGGCCTTTCGGTAAGGCGGAAAAAAAATCGGCATGAGAAGGAGAGCGCGTCTGTTGCAGAATCTCCGCTAACGCCTCCAACGGCGCATCGGACCAGTCAGCGCGCAGATCAACGCTGGCATACTGGCGGTCGCACCAGATTTTCAGCGCCGCAGATTTAAGCCCGCGCCGGTCGCCGCCGGCCTGCGCACCGGCGTTCATGGCTCCCAGAAGGCGGTCGGCCAGCGGCAGGTCAGTTTGCAGGTGATAATTTTCCAGCATCGCAAACAGCGTTCGTTCCCCAGTCAGTAAATTCCCACCGACGACACATTGATGCCCCGCGATGCTTCCGGCCCAGACTCCGCAATCTGCCCCGCTCCACTGCGCCGTATTGCCCTGATTATCGACTATCAGTAGCTGCCTTCGGGCAGCGTCCGCATCCTGCGCCAGCAGGTTTTTCAATGTATATGCCGCATCGGCCCCCTGGTGTAACAACGTCAGACCCCGCTCCCCGTAAAGTGGATTGGTCATTGCCTGGGTGGCAATCGCGCCGGTCTGCGCACGTCCGTGTACCACCAATGCACCCACGGCAGGGCCAGCGGTAGCGGTGGCGACACCCACCGCACCTGAGTGTGGGTCCCGCGCCACGATTGAAAAAGTCATAAGTACTCCGCGACAGTCTGGTTAAATTTATACGTATAAATTATTGCAATTCAGTTAATTTATACGCATAAATAATAAACAGGACAACGCCTGATTTTTTTCTGAGGTTTCCACATAGCGTTTTATTAAGCGACGAGGTCGATATGCTGCCAGCTTTGCAAAAGTCATTTATGCCAATCTGTTTTTGTCTCTTTGCGCTGTCGTGGCAGGCTCAGGTGCAGGCCAGAACCCCTGCGGATGCGCTGTTGATTGGTCAGGTGGCTGAGCCACAATCGCTGGATCCACAGGTTGCTACCGCAGCCAACGACTCGCGCATTCTGGTGAACGTTTACGACGGACTGGTGCGTAACGGTGAGGGGAAACTGGATATCGAACCGGCGCTGGCCACTCGTTGGACAATCAGTCCCGACGGCCTTACTTACCGCTTTTATCTGCGCGAAGGGGTGAAATTTCAGGACGGAACACCGTTTAATGCCGATGCGGTGAAATTTACCTTTGACCGTATGCTGGATGATAAAAACCCGTGGCATGACACCGGGCCTTTCCCGTTGTCATTTTTCTTCTCTTCGATAAAAAACATCGAAACACCGGACCAAAATACGCTGGTCTTTACGCTGAAAGAGCCGTTCTCACCGTTTCTCTCCAACCTCGCCACGCCAACCGGCCTTATCGTGTCACCAGCGGCAGTGAAAAAATACGGCAAAGAGTTTGGCCGTCACCCGGTCGGCACTGGCGCATTCCGCTTTGCAGAATGGAAAGCCAATCAGCGCGTGGTGGTGACGGCCAATAGTGATTACTGGGACGGTAAACCTGCGGTACAAAACGTGGTGTTCCGCCCCATCACCGATGGTAATACGCGGGTCGCCGAGATGCTTTCCGGCGGCATTGATGCAATGGTAGAAGTGCCTCCTGACACGGTGAAACTGTTCAAGGAGAAAAGTGACCGCTTCCGCCTGTACCAGACTACCGGCCCACACGTCTGGTACGTGATGCTCAATACACAAGTGCCCCCCTTTAACGACGTGCGGGTGAGGCAGGCGGTGAATTACGCCATCAATAAACAGTCGCTGACAGATAAAATTTTGCAGGGTTCGGCCGACGTAGCCGAGGGCCCGATCCCCCGCGCCTTTAACTGGGCGGCCAATAAAGAGGTGACGCCCTATCCTTATGATCCGACTAAAGCCCGCGCACTGCTGAAAGCCGCCGGAGCAGAAGGGACAACGCTGACCTTCTACGTCGCCGAGGGGGGATCAGGCATGCTGGATCCCATCCCGATGGCCACCGCCATTCAGGCTGACCTGAAAGCAGTAGGTCTGAATGTTTCGCTCCAGACCTATGAGTGGAATACCTATCTATCGAAGGTTAATGCCGGTCTGGACAATCACACCCATATGGCGGAAATGGCCTGGATGACCAACGACCCTGACACCCTACCTTTCCTGACGCTACGCACCGACGCCTGGCCGAAAAAAGGCGGTTTTAACTCCGGTTATTACAGCAATCCGCAGGTGGACAATCTGTTGCAACAAGCGCGCATGACCACAGACACCGCAACGCGCGCCGCGCTTTACAGGCAGGTGCAGCAGCTCGTACATGACGATGCACCGTGGATTTTCGTCGCCAACTGGAAACAGAACGCCGTAACCTCCACACGAATTCAGCACTTCGCACTGCAACCGAATTTCAATCTGTTGCTCAACCGGGTAACCAAACAGTAATCGGAGAGAAACTTATGGGGAGTTACGTGCTTAAAAGGCTGCTCTCGACCATTCCGGTGTTTATCGGGTTGTCGCTGATTGTTTTTTTGATTATGGCAATGATCCCGGGGGATCCGGCTCAGGCGTTGCTCGGTGCCTGGGCCACGCCGGAAAACGTCGCACGGATCAATCAGGAACTCGGGCTGAATAAACCGCTCTATCAACAATATCTGATCTGGGCGGGCAATATTTTGCACGGCGATTTTGGCCGTTCTTACGTGCTTAATCGCCCGGTCATTGATGAAGTGATGGAGCGTTTTGGCGCCACGCTGTTGCTCGGAGGCTGCGCACTGCTGTTAAGCACCGTGCTGGGGCTGCTGGCCGGAATACTCTCCGCCGTCCGCCAGTTTGGCCTGGGCGACCACATCATTACGTTGCTGGTGCTGCTGGGAATTTCCATGCCTTCGTTTTGGATTGGTCTGCTGCTGATCATGCTGTTCGCCGTAGAGCTACAATGGTTCCCTGCTTCTGGTATGTATGCCATTTGGGCCGGTGGCGGCTGGCTCGACTTGCTGCATCATCTGACCTTACCCGCTATTACGCTGGCGATTGTTGCCACCGGCGTTATCGCTCGCCTGACCCGCACCGCGATGCTCGAAGTGTTGCGTCAGGACTTCATTCGTACCGCCCGCGCCAAAGGCCTGTCCGAGCGCAAAGTGATCTATAAGCACGCCTTTCGTATGGCGCTGGTGTCAGTCATTCCGGTGATCGGTATTCAGGCCGGTTTTGTGCTCGGCGGCGCGGTCTATATAGAGACGGTATTTCAGTGGCCGGGGCTTGGCGCAATGATGGTGAAAGCCGTCGCCACCCGCGACTTGCTTCTGGTACAGGGTGGCGTGCTGGTTGCCGCTGCGGCCTATGTACTGATCAACCTGTGTGCTGACATTTTACAGGCGCTTCTCGACCCGAGGTTAAAATCATGAGCCAGAACATCACCACTGTCACGCCTCGTCATCGCCAGCCGTTGTGGGCGCTGCTGTTGGCCAACCGGCTGGCCACGCTCGGCCTTATCCTGCTGGTGCTGGTGGCAGGTGCCGCCCTCGCCGCGCCGTTGCTGCCGTTACCAGACCCTGACGCCACCGATCTGCTCAACCGTCTGCTGCGACCGTTTTCGCCCGGCCACTGGCTCGGTACAGACCCGCTGGGCCGGGACATGCTCTCCCGCCTGCTGTGGGGAACCCGCGTGTCACTGGCAATGGGAGTTTGCGCCACGCTGCTGGCCGCACTGTTCGGTACACTGATTGGTCTGGTCGCCGGGTATGCCGGAGGTAAAACCGACAGCCTGTTGATGCGCCTGATCGATATGCTGATGGCCTTCCCTTATATACTGTTGGCGCTGGTGATCGTCACGGTGCTGGGTCCCGGACTGCTCAATGCGCTTTACGCCATCTCGGTGGTGAATATTCCTTTCTTCGCCCGTAATATTCGCGGTCTGACCGTTGGCCTGCGTCAGCGCGATTTTATTCAGGCGGCGCGGCTGTCGGGCAAAAATCATTTGCAAATTTTGCTGACCGAAGTGCTACCCAACATGATGCCGGTTGTGGTGGTCACCATGTCAACCACCGTCGGCTGGATGATTTTAGAGACCGCCGGGTTGTCGTTCCTCGGACTGGGAACCCAGCCACCCAACGCTGATTTAGGCTCGATGCTGGGTCAGGGACGCGCACAGATGTTCAGCGCACCGCACGTTTCCATCGTACCTGGATTGACGATTTTCATTCTTGTCATGAGTTTTAATCTGCTGGGTGACGGCGTGCGCGACCTGCTCGATCCACGCCTGAAGTCCGGCATTCTATTGCGCGGGAAAGCCGTCACTACGGTCAATCGTGCCAGCGTTCCCTCTGCCATACAGGGCAAGAATGCGCTGCTGGAAGTGGTGGATTTACAAGTGAATTTCCGCTCGGGAAAACAATCCGTCGCAGCGGTCAAAGGCGTAAGTTTTTACGTTGCCAAAGGAGAATGTCTGGGGCTGATTGGGGAGAGCGGATCTGGAAAAAGCGTCACTGCGCTGTCCGTGATGGGGCTGGTATCTTCCCCACCGGGAGAAATCACCGCTGGCGCGATTTACGTCGGCGGCGAAGAGATGCTGTCGCGAACGCAAAGCCAACTGCAACAGTGCCGCGGCGCGCGGGTGGCCTATATTTTCCAGGATCCGCTGACCACCCTGCACCCTCAGTTCAGCATTGGCGCACAAATCATTGAAGCCATTCAGGCCCATCAGCCGCTGTCAAACCGGCTGGCTAAAGAGAAAGCACTGACGCTGCTCCACAGCGTAGGAATTGATGAGGCTGCGGCGCGCTTCGACGCCTTTCCCCATCAGCTTTCTGGCGGGCAGCGTCAACGTGTCGGCATCGCAGTGGCACTGGCCAATGACCCGGAAATCATCATCGCCGATGAACCCACTACCGCGCTGGATGTCACGGTACAGGCACGTATTCTCGAGCTGCTGCAACAGCTGCGTCGTGAACGTGGCCTGACGCTGCTATTCATCACTCATGATTTTAGCGTGATCGCCCAGATTTGCGACCGGGTGGCAGTGATGCGTAACGGCGAAATTGTTGAAAGCGGTGAAACCCGGTCAGTGCTGCGGGACCCGCAGCATGATTACACCCGCAGGCTGATTGCCAGCGTGCCGAAACTCGGCCAGGGACGCGATTTCCTCAAACAGGTCGGCGAACTGTATGCCAACTCAAAACCACAGCCGGGGGCAATATGAGCAACGTGATTGAAGTCAACGGGCTGGTGAAAACCTTCGGCAGTACCTCCGGCTGGTTCTCCGGCCGCAAACTGCAGGTTGAAGCGGTAAAAGGGATATCTCTGCATCTGGCTGAAGGCGAAACGCTGGCGGTAGTGGGTGAAAGTGGTTCAGGTAAAAGTACGCTGGCGCGAATGCTGGTCGGTCTGGAACGTCCGACGTCCGGCACCATTAAACTGATGGGCGAAGCGATGTCGACACATGCTAAACGCAGCGACAAAGCCTTCGGCCAGATGATTCAGTATGTTTTTCAGGATCCTGTGGCCTCGCTCAACCCCCGAAAAACCATCGCTGATACGCTGGATGTGCCGCTGCGTTATTTATGCGCCTACCCCACCATGCGACGTAAAGCGCGAATGCTGGAATTGATGGAGGCAGTGCAGATGCCTGCCGACGCGCTCAGTGGTTATCCGCATGAGTTTTCTGGCGGTCAGGCTCAGCGGTTAGCGATTGCCCGCGCACTGGCGGCCGAGGCCCGTATTCTGGTGCTTGACGAGCCGGTCAGTGCTTTAGATGTGTCGGTACAGGCACAGGTTTTGTTATTACTCGATCGCCTGAAACGTGAGTTCGGTCTGTCGTATCTGTTTATCAGCCATGATTTAGCGGTGGTGGAGTCCATTGCCGATCGCGTGGCGGTGATGTATCACGGTGATTTAGTAGAATGCGCGGATAACGATCGGTTGTTCAACGCACCGCAGCACGCCTACACGCAACGTCTTCTGGCCAGTGCGCCAAGGGTTTAAATCAATGAAGGGATTTATGAGTATTGAAATGACACACCAACCGGAACCGGTACGCCGCAAGCGCACTGATGAAATTGTCGATGCCATCAAAGAGAGCATCATCAGCGAGAATCTGCTGCCCGGCGACCGTCTGCCGCAGGAGAAAGATCTGATAACGCGTTATGCCGCAGGGAAAGGCACAGTGCGTGAAGCGCTGAAATCTTTAGAGGTTCAGGGGCTGATCCGCACCAAAACCGGCCCCGGTGGCGGTGCGTTTATTGATTCAATGACCGAATCTCGCGCCATGAGTTTGCTGTCCAATTATCTGTTTACCCGTCAGCTTTCCATCAGCAATATCTACGCCTTGCGCAAAGCGCTGGAGCCTCTGGTGGCGGTCAGCGCCATCGGCAATATCGACGCCAAAGGCTTCGTGCAACTGCATCAGCTGATTGCCGTCTACGATCATGAACCCGCTGACGAAGCTGAACGCTGGGAACAGCGCATGGCCGAACTGGATTTTCACGGCGTGGTGGCCAGTTATTCTGACAACGTGCTGCTGGCGTTTATCTGCCATTTCCTGCAACGTCTGCTCAAAGATTTGGCCGTCTGCAAAGATATTTACCAGCGCCCCGAGCCGGTGGCGCGCAGCGTCGGCATTGATTATCAATATCGCCTGATCGACGCGATGCGCCGTCAGGATGCCGCCACCGTTCAGCAGATCATGACCGAACACATGCAGCATGCCGAAGACGCCATGCTTGGGCTGGAAGCCACGCTTGAGGAGCGTTTTTTGAGCGACCGGGCGGAGTGACGCGTATTCTGAAACCTGTTTCAGCGTGTAAGTATCCCGCTTAAGCGGAAGTTAGATCATAAAAGGTATGGGTGCCGCTGGTGTTGTGAGCAGCCAGATATTCATCTATTTTTATTATGCTGATGAAAATAAGAGAAAATGTCATGCGCCTGTACATGCTTTACCTGGGGACTATGCAGCCGGGTGATATACCTGTACCGGGATATTTGATTCAGACAGACGAAGGAATAAATATCCTTGTCGACAGTGGCTGGCCGCGCCAGGAGAGCAAAAGTTATTCCGCGCTACCCGATGCGTTGCTGATGAAAACGGTCTGACAGCGCACCCCGGGCATCATTTTTTCCAGGCCGTCTGTCAGCATTCTGCCCGCCGCATGCAGCGCATCCACAGGCATTTCAGGCAGGCTCTCAAGGATGAACCACATGCTGCTGTCTGCCACGCTCAGCCGCGTCCGGACGCCTTGTCGCCAGTTCCACCGGCGGCAGGTCACACCGGTGTCATCGCGCCAGACAACTTCTCCCGCCTCCGGTGACTCGCTTCCCGGCTGACCGTCTTTCATAGTGTCAAAAATTTCGGTTCCGTCAGCAACAACCAGCTGCGGCATCCCGGCGTAAGCCGCAAGGTTTTCACCACCTACCGGAATGGCATACCGGATGCTGACCGCGTTATACAGATCAACCACCGGATCGAGAGCGGCCATCGAGCCATCCTTTATGACGCGCTTTCTCAGGGCTTCTGCCGAACAGGGCGTACGCTTAGGTTTTGCACCGAAGGCGCGGAATACCTCCGCCCATGCGCTGAGGTGGGCCTCAGCCCAGGCAGGCTGCCCGGCCAGAGCGGCCTCGCAGGCTTCCCGCAGCGCGACTTCCCCCACCCGCTCATCGGCCACGGGGGCCGCTTTCACGCAGATGCTGAGCGCACGAAAACCCGGTGCGATGCGGTAAATTTCAGGGCTGATTGACGGTGACACGGCTGGCATAGGATAATCCTGTAATGACTGATTTATTACATGATAATGACCGATGACCAGTAAAGTCAATATAACGACCGATACCGATGCTGCCAGAATAAACGAGGCCGTTTCCGCGCGCATAAAGCTTTACCGCAGCCAGAAAAAAATGTCGCTCGATGAGCTTTCCCGCCGTGCGGGCGTCAGTAAGGGAATGCTGGTTGAGATAGAAGGATGCCGGGCCAACCCCAGCATTGCCCTGCTCTGCCGCCTTGCGTCTGCGATGAACGTCTCCGTGGCCGATTTTGTCAACGTGGCTGGCAAGCCCGCAGTTCATCTCATCAATGCCGGTGACATTCCCGTACTCTGGAAAGGAGAAAAAGGTGGCAGCGCGCGCCTGCTTGCGGGCACGAGCGGGCCGGACATGGTCGAGCTGTGGGAGTGGGTGCTTTACCCCGGGGAAACCTTTGAGTCTCCCGGCCATCCGGAAGGCACCAGTGAACTGCTTCATGTGTCCGGCGGGACCCTGACGCTCGTCGTCAGCGACACCACTTACGTGATAAGCCCCGGTGGTGCAGCGGTTGCAAGAACCGACGCGCCGCATGCCTATATGAACAGTGGCACGGAGGTGACCGTGTTTACCATGACGGTAAATGAGAAAGGCCGCTGAAAACGGTGGCTGCTGCTTCCCCGGGTGTGATTCTGAGTAGTTCGGCTACCGGTCAGCCCGGTGAGGAAAGTTCGAGGTGCGCTAAATAACCTTGTAAAAACAGCGTGCGAGAGTGAGCAGTCTCGGGCAGGGTCAGCCTGCTCACGCCCCGATGTCACGCCTAAACTGTCATCTTGACAGTTTGCTGGCTCATCTGATAAAGAAGAAGTCCCGATTGATCCCCCATCATCACTCAGCCTGTTTTGTGCGTGTTGCGGCGCTTTCTCAGACAATAAGAAGGTCAGAGTCTGACACTCCCGAAATCTGATTTTAGTATCTACCTGTATCAGGGACTAACTATGCCATTTTTGAAGTATGAAAGCGGACTTTTTACTAAAAACAAATCACGTAAAATTCTGTATATGCCAATGGCATTATCGGTGATGCTGTGTATTTTTGTTATGGTGTTTAATCTTGTCGCATTTTCTACAAAACAGAACGAGGGTTCCTGGATACAAAATTCTGGCTGGATATTTGATGGCATCCAATTGCTGATACTT
This sequence comes from Rahnella sp. GSA61A, assembly GCF_019969905.1. NCBI lineage: Bacteria > Pseudomonadati > Pseudomonadota > Gammaproteobacteria > Enterobacterales > Yersiniaceae > Rahnella > Rahnella sp. GSA61A. The sequence goes on from NZ_JAHXYO010000009.1 coordinate 14,332, forward strand.
AACTTTATCTTGTGGAACTTTAATCGATTATTATTGAAAACCAGTCTTCGCCGATGGATAAACGCGGGGCTGATGATATGGATTGTGTCTGCAGCATTTGATCTGATGGATGAAATTATTCGCCAGCCGATGTGGGTCGGGTATTATCTTGAGGATCTCAGTAAGCTGGCAGGTATGGTCTGCGTCTCGGCAGGCATCTATTTCATCGTACGTTATGTGAATAATAAATATTCGGATATGAGCATTAATTCATTCCGTGACGAGCTTACGCGTTTGCCAAATCGTCGTTATTTTAAAAACGCCCTTATGGACTTAGATAATGTCAGTGTTTACGTCTTTTTAATCGATATTGACTTCTTCAAAAATATAAATGACAAATACGGCCACTACATTGGCGATGATGTCCTGAGAGCCTTTAGCCTGATGCTCAGTGAACTCTTTAAAAATAACGTCATCGCCGCCCGCGTCGGCGGAGAAGAATTTGCCGTCATCGTGCAAACGTCAGTATTTGAAGAAGCACGATTAATGGCCGAAAAAATATTAGTTCATGTCAGAGAATTAGTGATTAATGATGAAATTCGCTTCACCGTCAGCATCGGTGCCGGGATAAAAAAAGAAAATGAAAGCCAGGAAAGCTTGTTCCGACGTATAGATATCGCGTTGTACCAGGCGAAGCACTCTGGAAGAAATCGTGTCGAATGGGTGGAGGAGTAAGAGATACAACGATCGGGTATCAATCCCCCTGCATAAGCCCTCCCGATTCCGTGTCCGGCCATATCATCGCGTTGATTAAAGTTGTGTAAATGTGAATCATTTACACTTTGCAATGATTGTAACTGTGAGTGATTATCATTTATTGTGCGCATGCCGCAGGGATCTTGTCCTGCCCGGGTCACAATTAGTTTCAATTACTCTGGGATATCAACGATGAATGCTTTGCCTCGCACCGGACTGCGCCGTATCACGCTTGCATCGGCTCTGGTTTTCTCCGTCAGCCTTCCGGCTTTCGCCCAAGATACTTTGACGCTTTATACCACTCGCGAACCCGGTCTGATCCAGCCATTGCTGGATAGCTGGACACAATCGAGCGGCATAAAAGTCAATACGGTTTACATCAAGGATGGCATGCTCGAACGTGTTAAAGCGGAAGGCCAGAACTCCCCTGCCGACCTGCTAATGACGGTAGATGCAGGAAATCTCATTGATTTAGTGGAAGCAGGTGTGACACAGCCTGTGGAGTCACAAACGCTTAAGACGGCTATTCCGGCAAACTTGCGAGGAGCAGATAATCAGTGGTTTGCGCTTTCGATGCGCGCTCGCGTGCTTTACGCCGAGAAATCGCTGGCGATGGATAACTGGCATTACGAACAGCTTTCCAGCCCGGAATACAAAGGCAAAGTGTGTATTCGCTCCGGCCAGCATCCTTACAATACCGGACTGATTGCCGCCATGATTGCCCACCACGGTGAAGCGAAAACCGAAGAGTGGCTGCGTGGTGTGAAGGCTAATCTGGCACGTAAAGCGACTGGCGGCGATCGTGACGTTGCTCGCGATATCCTCGGCGGTATTTGCGATATTGGCCTCGCAAACTCTTACTATATCGGCCATATGAAAAACGCCAAAGAAGGCACCGATGCGCGTAAGTGGGGCGATGCCATTAAAGTGGTGAAACCTACCTTTGAACAAGGCGGCACGCACGTGAATATCAGTGGTGCTGCAGTGGCTCGTTATGCGCCGAACAAAGCTGATGCCGTAAAACTGATGGAATATCTGGTTTCCGCACCCGCCCAGCAACAATACGCCAAAGCGAACTTTGAATACCCGGTGCTGAAAGGTGTGGCGCTTGATCCGGTGATCACCGCCACCATCGGTGAAATCGATGTCGATAAAATCCCGTTAACCGAGATGGTGAAATACCGTAAACAAGCGAGCCTGCTGGTAGATAAAGTTGGATTCGATCAATAAATCACTTCGTCTTCCGACGTTACGCGGCCTGGTTTCCGGGCCGCAGTCATTATTAACGCCGCTGCATCTTGCCGCGCTAGGTATTGCGCTTGGCGTACTCACACCTATCGTTGCGCTAATCTGGCAGGCGACACAGGCTGATTTCTCGCACTGGGATAATCTCATTACTTTTGTGCTGCCTTCGGTGTTGAAAAATACCGGGCTTTTGCTGGCAGGTGTCGCCGTGATCGTGGGGGTGACTGGCGTCGGCAGCGCGTGGGCGGTCACAGCATGGGATTTCCCCGGACGCAAAATACTTAGCTGGGCGTTACTGCTGCCGCTAGCCATGCCGACTTATATTGTGGCCTTTGCCTGGCTTGACCTGCTGCATCCCCTTGGCCCGCTACAAACATTCATTCGTTTTTTGCTGGGCTTCGACAGTCCGCGGCAGTTCCGTTTACCGGATTTACGCTCCCTGCCCGGCGCCATTATTCTGCTCGGCTTAGTGCTGTATCCTTACGTTTATCTGACGACCCGTGCGATGTTCATCAGCCAACCTGCACATTTGCTGGAAGCCGCTCGTACCCTGGGTTGCAGCGCTGCCGGTGTTTTCTTTCGTGTTGCCCTGCCGATGGCTCGCCCGGCGCTGGCTGTCGGTATCAGCCTGGCGCTACTGGAAACGCTCAATGATATCGGCGCATCTGAATTTCTTGGCGTACAAACGTTAACCGTCACCGTCTACACCACCTGGATTTCGCGTTCCGATCTTGCCGGTGCCGCGCAAATCGCCTGCATGATGCTGATGTTTATTTTCTGCATTCTGACGCTGGAATTTTATGGTCGCAGAAAACAAGGCCTTAGCAGCCGCAGCTTGCGAGAGATTCAACCAACCAGAGTACGCGGCTGGCGTGGATGGCTGCTCAGCTCGGTTATTGCGTTACCGGTTATTCTGGGGTTCCTCGCACCGGTTGTATTTTTAGCCTGGGAAAGCGCAAAGCGTTTAGGTGAAGAAAATCCCCTCTCCCCTTCGTTGCTTTCAGCCTTACAAAATACGCTGTCGCTGGCGGCAGGCACCACTCTGGTGGTGGTTTGCGTCAGTTTACTGGTGGCCTGGAGCGCGAGGCACAGTGCCGCAGATAACACGATGTCGGGCTTTCGTCGCGGCGTAATGCGCCTTGCGTCCTTAGGCTATGCGGTGCCAGGCACCATTCTGGCGATTGGTTTTCTCACTCCGGCAATGGCAGCAGACAAATGGTTGGCAGATTTAATGGATATTCGCGGCTTACCGCTGATGTCCGCCGGTATCTTGCTGGTTATCTGCTGCGCGATGCGCTTCCAGGCCATTGCCATCGGCGCACTGGATTCCGGGCTTGGCCGTATCCCTCTTTCGCTGGAACAAGCATCGCGTTTGTTGGGGGAAAATGGTGCGGGGACTTTCGTGCGGGTTCACTTCCCGTTGCTGCGCCCCGCGCTGGTTAGCAGCGCATTATTAGTCTTTGCCGACGCGATGAAAGAACTGCCGACAACCTTGCTTTTACGCCCGGTAAACTTCGAGACGCTGGCAACGTTACTCTATGCAGAAGCAGCTCGTGGAACCTATGAAGAAGGGGCCATTGCCGCCTTAATGATTGTTCTCGCAGGCACGCTGCCGGTTATATTGCTGGTGCGTCATCAGATGACTCGCCACGGCTAAAGGAACCACCATGTCAGAAATTGCGTTACGCCTTCAGGATGTGCATGTGGCTTATGACAACGGCCAGCAACCGGTATTGAAAGGATTTTCAATGTCAGTACGTGAGGGGGAGCTTGCTTGCTTATTGGGAGCCTCGGGTTGCGGGAAAACCACGGTGCTGCGTGCCGTTGCCGGGTTTGAACGGCTGCAAAGCGGTGAGATCTATGTTTCACAGCATCGCGTTGCCGGGCCAGGTCTTCATCTGCCGCCAGAAAAACGTCATGTCGGCATGGTCTTTCAGGAATATGCGTTATTCCCACACCTGACAGCTCAACAGAATGTCGCGTTTGGCCTGCGCAGGATACCGCGTGAGGAGCAACAAGCCAGAGTGACGGCGCTGTTAAGACTGGTGGAATTGCATAGCCATGCCAGCCGCTATCCCCACGAACTCTCCGGCGGGCAACAACAGCGCATTGCGTTGGCTCGCGCGCTGGCACCGAATCCAGAGATCCTATTGCTGGATGAGCCCTTTTCCAGTCTGGATAAAAAAACGCGCGAGCGACTCGGCGGCGAGGTGCGCGATATTCTGCGTGAAGCCGGGCAAACGGCACTTCTGGTGACGCACAGTGAGCAAGAAGCGCAATTGATGGCAGATCATATTGGTTATGTGCAACAGGGTGAATATCACAAAATAAAGGTGGACGATTCGAATTACGCGAACATTTAGATTTCAAGTGCAGCAAGTATTACGGTTTCCATTTTCTCCGGGGTGGTGAACGGTGCAAAACGCTTGAGCGGTTTGCCGTCGCGTCCGATCAGGAACTTAGTGAAGTTCCACTTGATCCGCCCACCGAGTACACCGGGCAATTCGTTTTTCAGATACCTAAACACCGGGTGCGTAGCAGCGCCGTTGACCTCCACTTTTTCGAATATCGGGAAGCTCACACCATAGTTGATGTGACAGGTCTGCGCGATTTCGTCGGCGCCGCCGGGTTCCTGCTTACCGAACTGGTTGCAGGGAAAACCAAGCACCACCAGACCCTGTGCAGCGTACTTCTTGTAGAGCGCTTCAAGGCCTGCGTATTGTGGCGTGAAGCCACAATGGCTGGCGGTATTCACCACCAGAACCAGCTTACCCGCATAGTCGGCCATAGAGATGAGCTGGCCATCCAGACTGGTGGCGGTGAGTTGATGAAAGGTGATCATGTCGGGCTCCTCAGAGGGAATTGGCAAAGTCGAACGAAAAGAAAAACAAACCGACGTGCTAAAGGCCTCGCGTCGCGTGAGTAAGATAGAGTCAGTCGCAGCGCCGGTTCAATGAGTCTGCCCGCAAAACCGATGACTATGGGCATCCGGGCACTCTGTAGATCTCAGAAATAACCTGCATCGTTGCGTCTTCGATCATTCCTTCATTACGGCATAAAACCCAGCCGTGATCTGCAACTTCCCGCTCGAACGCCTGGGTACAGGCGACATGATCTTCCAGCTTATGAATCACCGTACTACTTAGCCCACGCGGTCGGGCTGCGGCCCTCGCCCATGAAATATCAGGCGCGGTAACCACCCCGACATGCAGGTCTGGCATTCTCACATTTCGTTCAATGTTAAGCTGTAAAATCTCTGCAAATGGAACCATCCGGCGAAACGCGGCTTCCGACGGGTACCAACGATCCATCAAGATAATGCTGTCCGGTGGCTGTTTAGTCAGCACATGCCGGGAAATCCATGCACGGCTATCAGCAAAGCGCTCACAAACCTCCAGCTCCAAATCCCGGGAGGGATTTCTGGCGAGCCTGTTCACGAGGGCCATTGTTTCCCTCCTGTAAGGATCGCTTTTTTTCTCGCAAAGCCGGACCACCTTCTTGTTGTCAGCCCTGAGTACTTTCGTCATGGCCTCCAACAGTGTGGTTTTGCCGACCCCCTTGGGCCCATCCAGAGAAATAAACAACGGACGACTCATTCCTGAAATGACGATTGATACAGGGTTTTTGTAAAGCTCAAATCTGGCAAAAGCATCTTATTTCCTTCAGATGAACAGACACTGATGAACATTCCGGCAAGGGTTCTGACTCACGGGTTGTGACCTGCACGGTGTAGTTTAAGGGATCCGCTTAGCAAACGGAAAACATCCCACGTTAAGCCTCACAAATTCATCACCATGCCAATAGCAGCGAGCTTCTGGATAAGTTTTACTTTATATATCGTCCTCTCAGCCAGAACCTTTCAGGTTCAAAACTGTATTTAATCGAAATTTTATGTAAGCTGACACACTCATGTACTAGTCAAGTGGATTGAAGATGAATTTTTTGTCAATTGAAGATGTTAGAAATCGAATCGATCAGATTGATCGCGAACTGGTTAAGATGATCGCGCAACGCAGCGAATGTGTTAAAGCTGCAGCAGCTTTCAAAATTGACCACTCAGCCGTTCGCGCGCCTGACCGCGTCCAACAGGTCATCGACAAGGTATGTCAACAGGCCACTGAAGCAGGACTTCCCGAAGTGATTATCGAAAAGGTCTACCGGACAATGATCGGTGCGTTTATCGATTATGAACTCGAGCAACACGACCAGCTCCGACAGGAAAAACGCTGACATCATGCGCCAACATACCATTCAACTTCTCCCCCTTACTGTAGCGGGTATCGAGGCGGTAAACGCCAACAGCGATATCTCTTTTGGGCGGCATACTCACGACCAGTTCGGCATTGGTTTGATGGACAGCGGCGGGCAAAAATCCCTGTATACCGGTGTGGCTTACCTGCTGTTTATGGCGTGGCAAACGCTACGGGATAAGACACTTTTATCCGCTGGCTGCCCCGGGTTAGCGTTATCTCATCGCGCCTTGATACAGCAGGCTGTGGTTGCCAATCTTCTTAATCCCAAGCTTTCGCTATTTTTCCTGGCATTTCTTCCGCAGTTTATCGCCGCCAGGGATGTACACCCCACACAGAGCATGTTGATTCTTTCTGCAATTTTTGCGGCCATGACTTTTGCTGTGTTTTCTCTGTATGGCATTTTTGCTTCGGCTGTTAGTCATAGTGTATTAGGAAATCACAGGGTGATGACCGGCATTCGTTGGGGTGTAGCGCTGGCCTTTACTGCAGTTGGGATTCGACTGGCGATGGCCGTGCAATAATAAATATTCGTATTAGATAGCACTGGAAAAAAGTGTGTTTATAAGAGCTATTGGATGTCCGAATTTGGCACTAACCGGCCCGCTACGTTGGAAACGTCGGCTCTGAGCGAAGAGCTGACGCTACTCCTGGAAATAAATACTTATTAGCCATAAACATGAACAAATAAAAAAGCATCTGCTATAAATATCAGCATGCATTGTGTTTTGAAATCAATGAAGGTGAATGAGATGGCTGATGAAAACATGCTCATTACTGATAGTAATGAGCTTGAGCAACTTTACGGTGCGGTAGCAAAGCCTTCTTTAACAAAGGTGACAGACCATATTCATCCTGCCTACCGCCCCTTTATTGAAGCATCAACATTTGTGGCGCTTGCAACATCGGGACCTGATGGTCTGGATGTATCGCCAAGAGGTGATCCTGCAGGCTTCATTTACATCGAGGATGCTAAAACTTTATTTTTGCCTGACCGCCGGGGTAATAACCGCATTGATAGTCTACGCAATATATTAAATGACAATCGGGTTGCGCTTCTCTTTTTAATTCCCGGCATTGGCGAAACTTTGCGTATAAGTGGCACAGCTGAAATACGTAAAGACCCGGCTTTGCTGGATAAATTCGCAATCAATAATCAATCCCCTAAAACGGTATTGCGCATTTCAGTGGAAAGCGTTTTTTTCCAGTGTAGCAGAGCGATCATTCGCTCAAAACTCTGGGATCCTGCCGCACAAATTGACAGGCAGGCTCTGCCCAGCACAGGAAGTATCCTGAGTATGATCTCACAGTCAGAAATTGATGGTTTGGCTTACGACGAGGCCTTGCCGGAGCGATTGAAAAACACACTTTACTGATTGTAATGTTGGGCGACTAAATAACATCAGCATCGATATGCCGAAGTAGCCAACAATCCCCTGATACCCCGGAGAAACGCAGGGAATGCGAACCTGGATTGACAATCCTTAACCCTCAGGCAATCTTTCATCTGATAGATGAACCCTGTGAACTTCAGAATTGAATTAATTTTTTCAGCCCTGCTTGCCGGGCAGAGCAGTGACTTTTTGCCCCTGCGCAACAGCAGAACAGCTCAGAGCCAACAAAAGTGATAAAGAAATCCCGGCTTTCATCAATGACCCTCTCTTTTCGGCTGCATTAAATTTTGCGCCACTATTGCTGATAAGGCGCGTTAACCGCGCCACCCTCACAATCCATTTTCATCGCACTCAGCTCCCTGGTTGATTCGCAAGGGTGAGAGTCGTGGCGCTTGTTCAGGCAGTGGCGGTACGATGCCATCAACAACATGAGGAACATACGGTGCTTCCAGCGCTGCAATTTCTTCTGGCGATAATGTCAGCTTAAGTGCTTCCACGGCGGTGGACAGGTGCTCCGCTTTAGTGGCACCGATTATAGGTGCGGTAATCACTGATTTTGACAGCAACCATGCAAGTGCAACATGTGCACGAGGAACACCCCGCCCGGCGGCCACCTGCGCCACAACCTCAACCACTTTCCGGTCCTGCTGCGCGGCATTTTCATACATTTTCAGTGCAAAGACGTCGTTCTGCGTTCGGGTGGTGGTTTCACTCCAGTCGCGGGTCAACCTGCCGCGCGCCATCGGGCTCCAGGGAATAACACCCACGCCCTGATCCTCACAAAGCGGCAGCATTTCCCGCTCTTCTTCCCGGTACAGTAAATTGTATTGCGGTTGCATAGAGACAAAGCGCGTCCAGCCGTTACGCTCAGCGACATGCTGCATCTTTGCAAAACGCCAGGCTTCCATTGAGGATGCACCGATATAGCGAACTTTCCCGGCTTTCACCAAATCGTGAAGTGCTTCCATGGTTTCTTCAACAGGTGTGCCGTGATCAAAACGGTGAATCTGATACAGATCCACATAATCCATACCCAACCGGGTCAGGCTGTCATCGATAGACTGAAACAGCGATTTTCGCGAGAGAAAACCGGTATTGGGTGAGTTACGCCATGGGAAAAATGCCTTAGTAGCGACGACAATTTCATCCCGGTACGCCATATCGCGTAGCGCCCGACCAACAATTTCTTCTGAGCTTCCACCTGAATAAATATTAGCCGTATCAAAAAAATTAATTCCCGCCTCAAGTGCCTGGCGAATCAACGGTCGCGAAACACTTTCATCAAGCGACCACGGCTGAGGAAGGCGTTCCGGTTCGCCGTAACTCATGCATCCCAGACACAGTCGTGAGACTTTCAGGCCACTGCGCCCCAGGTTTACATACTGCATAATCATCTCCCTGCCACGTTATTTAATGAAGATTGCGACGTCTGTTATTGCCAGTTGCCCACCATTTTCGGGATGAATTCACGAATATCATATTCAGCGAGATTGGGGTGATAGGCGTCTTCGCTCAGAATAGCGTCCAGCTCTTCCCGGCTTTCAGTCTGAGCAATAATCACCCCTGCTCTTTCGCGATCGGAATAGGGACCGATGAGAACAAACTTGCCTGCATTGAAATACTGCTGAAACCAACTGACATGGCGTGTGAAAAGCGCCTCATGCTGAACAGCCGTGATATCGCCATTCACCGTAATATTGATGAGATACATTTTCCCTCTTCTCCTTTACACAGCCATTTTTAAAGCAGGGGCAGTTTCTTTAATCGCGGTAATCAGACGCGCGGCATGAACTCTTGCCAGTGTTCTCTGTTCCAGGACTTTAGCTTCATCACGTCCTGCATAGCTGATGCCAAAGGTGTAAACCGGATCCTGCAAATCCAGATTGCACAGCAGTGCCGTGGTTTCAAACGGTGTGATGTATTGCTGAATGTCGTGACCGAACAAACCTTCAGGGGAATACAGACCCTCTGGTGCTCCGGCGGTAAAGGAAATGATCAGCTTTTTGCCACCCAGTTTTGCGGTTGAGCCATGGGCAAAGCCGTGAACTAATACCTGGTCAATCCACAACTTCATTAACCCCGGCACTGAATACCATGAAAAAGGAAACTGCCAGACAATCACATCAGCTTCGAGTAAGGCTTGCTGCTCCCGTGCCACGTCGATCCGGTAGTCAGGATACAGAGCATCAAGACAGCGAATTTCAGCTTCGGGCAACGCTTTTGCGACTTCATCCAGGATAGTGGCGTTACCAATGGATTCACTAAGATTCGGATGACCTGAAATAATCAGTACATTTTGCATTTTTGGCTTCTTTAACAGGGGTTTGTTTTACTGTAAGTGAGTATAACCAACCCTGATTCTGTTTTTTAGAGCAGCAATAGCTCATACACTCTTAGCCAATAGCTAATAATCTAACTTTGTTTCCTCTGCTGGGGGTCGCCATGAACAATGTCATTTACAACCAAATCCGTATTTTCCAGAGCATCGCCCGTGAAGGCAGCATCACTGCTGCGGCCAGGAAGCTTGAGATAACGCCACCTTCGGTCAGCAAAGCGCTAAAACTGCTTGAGCAGCATATTGGTCACCCGCTTTTTGTGCGCACCACCCGGCGCATTGAGCTGACGGATGCCGGGGAACAATTGTTGCAACAGACATCGCGGGCTGTGGCGTCACTGGAAAGTGCGGTGGAAAGCATCAAAGACCTGAATCAGGAACCCTCCGGGCTGGTCAGAATTACGCTGTCACGCTTTGCCTACCTGCTTATCCTGAAGCCCTTTATGGCAGAGTTTTGCCAGAGCTACCCCGGAATACAGCTTGAGATATCCGTTTATGACGGAACAGTAAACATGGTTGATGAACGTTTTGATTTGGGCATTCGTTTTGGCGATATCCTTGAAGAGAGTGTTGTGGCCCGCCCGTTGATGAAACCGTTTCGTGAAGGTTTGTATGCTTCTGCGGCCTATCTCGCGGAACACGGTACGCCCAAACTGCCAGCGGACTTGCATCAGCATCAACTCATCGGCTACCGCTTTATTACCAATAACCGCCTCCTCCCTCTGATGCTGGAAGATAAAGGTCAGCAATTAACCGTTGAGATGCCAGGGCAGCTCATCAGCAATGATATTGATGTCATGGCAGATGGCATACGCAGCGGTCTTGGAATTGGCAGATTGTTTGAGCCGGTGTATGAATTGCAGCCCGATAAAGAGCAGTTTATCCCGGTGATGATGCCTTACTGGAAGACCTATCCACCGGTTTATCTCTACTACTTAAAAAACACCGGCAAGGCAAAACGAGTCAAAGCGCTGATTGATTTTTTAATGATGAAAACCAAAAAATAGCTGACGACATAACCTGTTAAAGGTCCACATCCGTTTGAAGCGCTAAACAGCGCTACAGGTATATCGCTGCGTGCGCCGTAGCCGTTAAGGTCAGGAGCAATAACTGGCCGACCACCCGGAGGTCTGTGAAATTTCGGATCCCTCAAAGTACCGGTTAAGCCGTTGAGAAATATGACAGGTGCGATGTTACCTCAGTCTTTTGGTGGTTTTGACAGGATAAGAATTCAAATTTAGTTTATTTATTAGCCAGCTCATGGCAAAAGTGATCCAGTCAAAGGAGCCAAATTTAAGAAGCCCGCTTAGGAAACTCAGCGGGCTTCTTGCTTTTCATGCTCCGGTACTATGCCTTTATGGCTTTGATGCAATCAGTGAGTGTGAAATTTCCGAAGACAGCCACAGATTCCATGCATTAGCATTTAGGTAACTTTATGATTTTTCCATACCATTTCTGAGAAACCCGCTAAGGACCAGACTGCATTTGTTTAACATCAGATATTGAAAACAGTACGGCAACGGCTGTCATCTTCATTCCAGGCATCATTCACTTCGCTTAATGGCCGAATACGAAATGGGACTGAGAAATCACTCAAAGCAGCAGCTTGTAATAGTTCACCAACCGAAGCGACCAGTTCAGCATCAGATACGCTGCCAAGTCCGCTCCCCATCAGGGTCAGTCCTGATGAGCGTAGTAATTTGCTATGTAATGATATTTCTTGTCCACTTAATGAGCCGATCTGCACAAAACGCACCAGTCTGGCACCTCCGGCAGCGGCAGACTTCATAATATCAAGCGCACTCTCCCCCCAGAGATAATCCAAAACGACATCAACACCCTGTTCCATGAGTGCCGGGAGTTCATGCGATAATTCATCCACCGTAAGCGTGATATCAGCCCCCTGAGTACGGAGTTTCGCCAGGACTTCAGTATTACGCCCAGTCGCGATGATTTTCCCCGCGCCCAGGTGACGAGCGATACGCACCGCCAGACCGCCGGAGGTGCCTGTCGCGCCATTGATGAGAACAGTTTCCCCTTTTCGCAGCTGCGCCCTGCGCGTTAATGCTGTCCAGGATGACATTCCGGGATTACCAATGGCGGCTGCCATTGAGAGATCAAGTGTTGCCGGGAGCGGCACAATACTTTTAGGCGTAACCAGGGTCATCTCAGCCATACTGCCAAAAGGGGAGCTCAATGCGAAAAAAAAGACCGGGTCTCCGTTAGTCAGATAACCTGCGCCATCAATTCCGGGTATAAACGGATATTCCATTGCTGAACTGTAGTGTGTTCCCGCGGCCCGCGACTTGGCCAGTTGACTGATTGCAGCGGCTTTAACGTTGACCACTATATGCTGCTCATCTCCCTGAGGGTCCATGAAATCACCGTAAATCGGCGTTTCGCCTTTGCCATTAACAAGTGCTGCTTTCATTAAGTTCACCTTTAGCTCAAGAAATATATGTGTACAATGCACACATTATTCCCACTCCCGGATGCCGTCAATGAAAAGAGTGCAAAATACACATAAACCCGATTATTTTGATGATTTACATGATACGTTGCTGGCTATCGTCGGTGCTTTCAATCGGCCGCAACGTGATGAAATAATGATAAAAAACTCCGGTATTAATATTGACCGTGCATTATTTCCACTGCTGGTCCTGATAGGCCGCTTTGGCCCTATAGGTGTAGGAGAACTCGCTGATCGGGTGGGGCGGGATTATACGACGGTAAGCCGTCAGGTAACTAAACTCGGGCAAATGGGCCTAACCCATCGACAGAGAAATGTTAAAGATAAGCGAATTAACGAAGCGGTCGTTACGCCTGAAGGAAAAATGATGACCGATAAAATCGATCACACGCGAGCACTCATTTATAACGACATCTTCAATAGCTGGCCGGACAATGACCGCGTCGAATTCGAAAGATTATTGAAAAACTTCGTTCATGATTTTAATGCATTGGAACCCATTAAGTCCGTTTGATCCGGACTTATGAATATGCAGGCGAAGTGCGCAATAAACTTAGCCTGCACGTAAACAGCCGTACATGGCAGGGTCCGCTAGTCTACAGCTCCACGCTCCTACCCTCCTCCCAAGGCCTTGTAAAGGGTAATAAGACTGTTTTGCTGCGAAAGTCTGCTCTGAATCAGAGACTGTTGCGCAGAGAATAATGTCCGCTGCGCATCCAGCACATTCAGGTAGTCCGTCGCACCGTTAGCATAGCGATGGCTCATCACCATTCCCAACCCTACCGTGATGTGTTGAGCATGTCTGACTCATTCAAAGGCACTTGCGCTGAACGCCTGCGTCAGCGGCTTCTCTTTGCCTTTGAGAAAATATCAAAGGACAAAAAAATCCAGCAAATGCTGCGCTTGTCTTTGACTGAGGGTGTACGTCTTCCGGAAATTGTTGATCGTCATTATGACGAATTCGTAGAGCCTCTGGCAGGAGCAATAGGCAGCTTAATCTGAAATATGCTGCCCGGTGCTTTGTCAGGGGATAATGCGTGCCGCTCTCAGTTGCGTGAACAGGCTGAAAAACATTTCGTGGGTGGCCTGCATACGGGTAAAGCCTGCCCGGCGCAGCTTGCTGCCATCACCAAACATGTCGTAATCCCAACCAAACACAAAATCTGCAAAACTCCCGTCGTTCAGCTGTAAAATGTCAGTTTCCATCAACCGCTGCCCGGCAAGTTCACGCCATGTCGTGCGGTAGTCCTTAAACAACTGATGAAATGACAGCCGGACCGGCGGTGCGTATTCCAGCTCAAACCAGCGCACGATATGCGGCCAGAGCTCGCTCCAGCGCCAGATGTCACCGTTATTCACGTTGAAAGCCTGGTTCTCTGCCGCAGGCGAGGTTGCAGCCCACAATGTCGCCTCTGCCAGCAACCCGGCGTCAGTATGATCAACGATGCTATGCCAGGTTTGTTCTGAACCGGGAAAGCGGAGAGGTAAATCCTGAGCCTTACACAGCGACGCATACAGTGCGATGCTCATTGCAAGATTCATGGCATTGCCGGGCACCGCGCTGCCAACCACACCCGGCCTGATTGCATTCCAGTGCCACGTTTTCCCACGCTGAAAATGGCTGAGCCATGTGAGCTGAGCCGCGTTAAATTCTGCGCCGGGTATGGCGGGATCGCTTTCACGCGCCGGGGTTTTGAACGGTCCAAGATGTGCGCCATAAACTTTGTATCCTTGCATCAGGCTTACAATCTGGAGGGGTGCCGTTTTCTCAATGTTACTGACCAGATTGCGCAACATGGTGACGTTCGGTTCAACCATTTCTGTCCAGTTCGCGGCGTTCACCCAGGCGCTGTAAAAAATATGGGTGATGCGGCTGAGTGGTTGCAGTGCCTGCGCGCTGTTTTGCGCATCCAGTAAATCGACGTTTACAACCTGAATATTATCAGGGTGAGATAATGCATTGCGGCTCAGCCCGATAACCTCCCACTCATTTTGCAGAAGTGTTTCGACAAGCTGGCTGCCGACAATACCGCTGGCGCCGGCGACCAGCGCGACCTTTTGTTGCTGCGTCTTATTCATGGTGTTTCTCCAGAGAAGGTGACAGATACAGTGTGATATATTATTTTTTTCACACATATCCCATGAAACTGATGGCACTTATAAGCAGAATCATTAAATGAATAATAAGCTCAATGCCATTGCCACCTTTCTGCGCGTAGCACAAGCAGGCTCTTTTTCTGCAGCCGCCCGCCAGAGCGGTATGAAGCAATCTGCGGTCAGTCAGCAGATTGCCGCACTTGAGGAGGAGCTCGGTGTGGTATTGCTGCATCGTACAACGCGTGTGATGGCGCTTACTGAGCAGGGAGAAAGTTACCGGCGTGATATGCAGCTTTTGCTGGAGGCCATGCGGGAAGCAGAAAGGCGTCTGAACCCTGCCGATCACCACTGGCATGGCAGGGTTCATGTGCAATTGCCGAGCGGGCTGGGCCAGCTCTTTTTACCCCATCTGCTGACGCTTCAGAAAATGAACTCAGGATTGCACCTTACGCTTTCACTTGATGACCGCATCGCCGATCTTGTCACTGAAGGGGTGGATGTCGCGCTGCGCTTGACCCATGAGCCTCCGCAAACGCATGCGGCGCGCGTGCTGGCACGTATTGAAACGGCGCTTTTTGCCGCCCCCGGTTTTAAACCGGTTCATTCTGTGAGTGAGCTGGCGGCACATCCACATGTGCGATTCAGCGGCATCGCGCCGGAGGCACCACTACGGTTAGTTTCTGATAGTGAAACTATCGACATCAAAGTTAATACCGTGTTCCGGGCTAATACCAGTGAAGCGCTGTTACAGGCGATAGAGTCAGGCATGGGTATCGGTGGCATGCAGCTACCGCTCGCGGCCAGGGCTTTGCAAGCCGGTACGCTGGTTCCGGTCTTACCCGCCTACCGGTTACCTGATCGCTTCCTCTATGCGGTCTACCCGGACGCCCGCTTTATCCCGCAGAGGGTCAGAAGCATTATCACTGTAATCGAACAATTACTGCCTGAGATGACGGAGCCTTTACGCATTCTATAATGCTTTTTTCATAAAAATACGGCTCGTGCCTTCCGGTTGACAGTCAATACGCCCAACCCCTTCCCTCCCATCAACATGAACTCCCCCCACAAACGCCGGCTTCAATTCAGAGAGTGGAAGACCCTCACTGTGGGTAACGCGCTGATTGACGCATTTATTGACCGGGGCTTATGCGATCTGGCAAAGGAATTTGCGTTCCCTTTAACCTGGCTCATAGACATGGTGATGGCGGGACTGCGCGCGGGGGCACCGCTACGCTCTGTTTCTCAATAGACGACGGCAAAGCGTGCATGCAGAAACTTCCTGCGATATCAATATCGTTGTATTACTGTCTGCTGAACTCTACCTCTATTTTATCTGTATCCCCCATCGCGGGGAGTGTCCCGGGATTTACAACGTTCCCGATGGGGGTGTAGCGATATGAAGAGTCAAATGAGGCATAGAATAAAACCAATGTTTGCGTTCCGTACAACATGAGATCACCGGCATGAAGGGTCCCCGGCCGCACCGGGCTGGAAGGCAAGCGATGGGGCAGTTCGGCAAATTTCTCGTTACCATTTAACTCAGTCATTTCGAGTTGCAGAGGTAACATATTAACAAAGGATTTAGCCGCCGGATTGTCATGAATTCTGACTTCAAATGGTTGGCCATTAATGATCATTCTCGCCTTCATGACGTTATCCTTACGCAGTGTGGTGTCGGCATGGCTTGCAAAAGCGCACACCCAAAGCAGGCTCGTGAGTAAATATTTCACATGACCTCCGGAAGAGCAGCCACACCCGGTAGGATGTGGCTTTGGCGTTTAACTGAGGTGAGTTTTAAAGAATGACGCCAGCTTGGCGAAAGGGATCAAATCGGTACGGTCATACAAATCGACATGGCCAGCACCCGGGACGATATACAACTCTTTCGGCTGTCCGGCACGTTTGTAAGCATCTTCGCTGAATTCCTTCGAATGCGCCTGGTCGCCGGTGATGAAAAGCATCGGGCGCGGAGAAATCGTTTCGATATCATTGAACGGATAGAAGTTCATAAACTTCCCTATGCTGCTCAGCATCGGTTTTGTTGTCAGCTCTTCTTTCTCGCCCTGTGGCGTATAACCCCCCCGTGATGTGCGATAGAAATCGAAGAATTCCCGCTGAACCGCAGAGGTTGAATCATCGAGCTTGTTCACGGTTCCGGGAATATAGGCAATATCGCCGCCTTTAAACTCGACCAGCCGTTGTTCTGTAGCCGACTTAATAAACGCTTTGCGCTGTTCAGGCGTCACGGAATGATTAAGACCATGACGGAACACAGACCCCATGTCATACATGCTGACGGTGGCAATGGCCTTCATTCTCGGGTCAATTTTGGCTGCACTGATAACGAAGCTGCCGCTACCACAGATACCCAGTGCACCAATTCTCTGCGGATCAACATAAGGCTGAGTGCTGAGATAATCGACTGCAGCACTAAAGTCATCCGCATAGATTTCAGGGGAAATCAGATGACCGGGTTTGCCGTCACTCTCCCCCCAGAAGGAAAGATCAATCGCCAGCGTCACGAACCCTTGTTCCGCCAGTTTCTGGGCATACAAATTTGAGCTTTGTTCTTTCACCGCCCCCATCGGATGACCAATGACAATAGCGGGATGCTGCACGTCTTGCTTCATCCCTTTCGGTATAAACAAATTACCGACGACTTTCATTTGATACTGGTTTTTAAAGGTCACTTTTTGCCGGGTGACCTTATCGCTTTGGTAAAAGTTATCTGCTCCGTTAGACATATCGGCTCCTGTCGCAGCAAACGAGCTGATTAACAGCCCTAACAGCAGGGTAAATACTTTCATTGATGAATCCTCAGTGGGTTGGATGGATATCTTTACGTGACGTTAATAAAGCCAGGGCAGCCGCGATGACGAGTAAAATGACACTGATGAGAAAAGTGCTTTGATAACCACTATGGTCAAAGGCAAAACCCCCAAGAGTGGAGCCCATAGCGATTGACAGTTGCACGATGGCGACCATAAGACCTCCGCCCGCCTCCGCATCTTCCGGCAGGGTTCTGGCAATCCATGTCCACCATCCGGTGGGGGCCGCCGTGGCGATTAATCCCCACAACCCCAGCAACGGCGCAACGACCCATACACTGTTTCCAAAAGCAATCAGCGCCCCGGCGATTGCAGCCATCAGCAAGGGAATGGTGATAAGTGTGGGATAAAAGGCGGTCTTCAAAAACGTGCCAATCACCAGGGTGCCGATAAAGCCCGCCATACCGATGGTCAGCAAAATGAGCGACAGCGTGGTGATATTTACCTGCGTGACTGTCTCGAGGAACGGGCGCAAATAGGTGAATAAGGAAAACTGCCCCATAAAGAACAATCCGCAGGCGGTAAGGCCAGCGGCCACAAGCGGGTTAGCAAAAAGACGAAAAACATTGGCAGTCCTCTTACCGGCTTTCTCCGTGGTCATTGCAGGCAGGCTGAACCACTGCCATATAAAGGCAATGACCGCCACCGGAACGATGCAAAAGAACGCCCCGCGCCAGCCGATGACAGACCCGAGATAACTCCCCAGCGGAGCGGCTATAACGGTTGCCAGCGCGTTACCGCCGTTAAAAATAGCCAGTGCACGGGGAACCCGATGCGCCGGAACCAGGCGAATAGCCGTAGCGGCAGAAAGTGACCAGAATCCTCCAATCGCGATACCAATTAATGCGCGGCCCACCATGTAAATCAGATAACCGGGTGCCAGCGCGATAATTGCACCGGAAACGGCCATCAGCAACGTCATGCTCAGCAGCAATACCTTGCGGTTGAGTGTTCCGGCCAGCGCAGAAATGGAGAGACTGGTCAGTACCGCAAACAGACCGGAAATCGCGATCCCCTGCCCCACGCGTCCCTCACTGACACCTAAATCGGCTGATATCGGCGTCAGCAAGCTCACAGGCATAAATTCCGAAGCGATGAGTGCAAAGACGCATAACGTCATCGCGAAAACCCCGCTCCAGTAAGCGTGCTCTTTTTGACGTTTTGTATGACTCGGCAATGCGGACATAAATAGTAATTCCCAATAATCCAGGGTTATTTGCACACCCGCTGAACGCTATTCGCAGAAATAACGTAAAAAATAAAACGTGAAATAAAGATGAAAAAATAAGAGCGTTAATCTTCCCTCGCGGAATAAGCTCTTGTTGAAAATTTTACACGCGGTGTGCATCATTACTAGCTAATGGATACTGAATGGGCTTATAAGCATTACTTATTAATAAGGCGGGAAGGACTTTATGAAACGCAACCTGAACGATCTTCTTTATTTTATTACGGTTGCCCGTGAAAGCAGCTTCACCCGCGCCGCTGCAAAGCTGGGCGTCACCCAATCCGCACTGAGCCAGGCGATTTCGGCACTTGAAGAGGATATGCAAATTCGCCTGCTGACGCGTACAACCCGTAGCGTATCGCCGACCTCTGCCGGAGAACGGTTGCTACTGACCATAGGCGATCATGTTGATGGCATACTCGCCGAGCTAGACATGCTGACTGAGATGCGTGATAAACCCGCAGGAACTGTTCGCATCACCTGCGGCCCCCATGTTCTGAAAACCATACTGTTGCCCAAATTATCGCCTCTGCTGAAACACTATCCGGATATCAGACTGGAGTTTGATGCTAACCACGGTTTTCGCAACATCGTCGCCGACAGGTTTGACGCGGGTGTCCGTCTGGGTGACACCATCGATAAGGATATGATAGCGATACCGATTAGCCCGAAGTTGCAAATGGCTGCGGTTGCATCGCCTGAGTATTTTGCTACCCATGCGATGCCGCAAACGCCACACGACCTTCTCCAGCACAACTGCATTAATATGCGGCAAGCGACGTCAGGGGGACTTTACGTCTGGGAGTTCGACAATGAAGAAGGCCCGGTAAATGTCCGGGTTACCGGGCAACTGACGTTTAATACGTCAGCACACATGGTGGACGCGGCATTAGCCGGGCTTGGCATTGCTTTTCTGCCGGAAGAAGAGTTTGAATCACATATTGAGGAGGGGCGCCTGATACGCGTACTTGAACCGTGGTGCCAGCCATTTCCCGGCTATTACCTGTATTATCCCAGCCGTAAGCAACCCTCACCCGCATTTTCACTGGTCGCTGATGCCTTACGCCACAAGGCATAGAAAAGCCCGCGGGCCTTCAGGCAACGATGAGCGAAGAGATGACCAGATCTTGTTATGTTAGCCAGTGGCAGGCCGACATATGGCGTCTAAATTTCCATGCCCATGATGTGCAACTTACTTATCTGTGATTCCGTTCTGAAGTCAGTATCAGTTATGTGTCGCATGCCTGAAGCTTCATAGAATTTACGAGCGCGATCGTTTTTCTCTCTCACCGAAAGCCACAAAAATTTCTTATCTTGCTTTTGCGCAGCTGTAACGATTTCTTTAAATATTTCTTTTCCAAAGTGTTTACCCGTCGCTTCCGGTGCAAGATAAAGCCGGTCAAGCGATACCCCAGAAATAGCCGTTCCCGGAATCGTATTGATCCACGTGAGTTTGGCAAATCCAACCGGTTTATCGTTTTGCGCCAGAAACCAGCAAACTTTTGGATCCCTTAGTCCGTCATTGAGTGCGGACAAAGAGAATTCACTTTCCAGATACGTATTCATTTCGCGCTCTGACAACCACATATGTCTGAAGTGCGCCGGATATATATTGAAAGCCAGGCTGCGCAACAGGCTGGCATCTACCGGGTGGGCGATTCGTGTATTGATGTTCATGCAGAAACCTTAAACCAGCAATAAATTGGAATGACTTAACATATCAAACTTACTTTAATAACGGTCGAACTCTTCAGCAAGGGTATTCATCACTGCCCTGACTCTTGCAGTGTGCGACAGATCCTGATGCATAACCAGCCAGACCTCATAAGGGCTTTTACGCGTTCTTTCTGGCCACAGGCGGATAAGTTCCGGGTACATTTTCGCAAGGTAATCGGGCAGCTCACCCAGGGCCAGCCCTGCGCGAATAAACGTTGCTAACATCATGCTGGAGTCCAGCTCTGCCACTACGCGTCCTTTATGTCTCGGTTCTCCTGCCAGCAGTCCATCCTGAGAGCGCGTAATGCCTGACTGGTAAAGCGCGATACGGTGCCCGTCAAAGCCTTTGCCGGGTTCTGGTATGCCAAACCTGTCGATATACTTATGCGTCGCAAAAAGTCCCACCTCCCTGGAGGCCAGTTTACGGGTAATCAAATCCGGCTGTTCTGGCCGAATGGTGCGTACCGCTATATCCGCTTCGCGTCGGCCGATATCCAGCAGGCGTGTGGTGGTGGTCAGATTTACCCGAATATTGGGAAAGTTATGCTGTACGCGCTCGATTGCCGGTAAAACAAAATCAATGGCCAGCGAGTCAGTGGCAGTCACATGCACTTCTCCTTCAAGCCGGTCATCATCCCCGGAGCCGCGACGTTCAAAGCTGACCGTCAGGCGCTCAATCTCTTCTGCAAGCGAGAGTATTTTTCGCCCGCCAGCGGTCAGAACCCAGCCCTGACGGCTTTTTAAAAATAGTTTACTCCCCAATAATTTTTCAAGCGTATTGAGTCTGCGGCCTACGGTAGTCTGATCAACTGAAAGCTGCTCAGCCGCGCTGCGTAAAGTACCTGCGCGGTATACCGCCAGGAAAATCCGGACATCATCCCAGTTCATCGTTCCTCATGCTGCATTTTTGCAGGTATTGCCTGCATGATAATGCATTTAAGCAGGATGAAACAGACGTTAAGCTACGCACTTCTTCTGCTGATAACCCTTTTCAACACCGGAAATTTTATGCCTCGACTCTCTTTTATTATTACCGTTGCTATGCTGAGCGCGTTCGGTCTCATCGCGTCCGATATTTATCTTCCGGCGATGCCAGATATGGCACGCGAATTTGCGGTGGATCCATCGCGGATATCTCAGACCATTTCAGCCTATTTACTGGCACTGGCCATATGCCAGCTTTTTTACGGTCCGCTTGCAGATCGCTTTGGACGAAAACCCGTACTGCTCGCTGGCATTGCGATTTACATTGGCGGATCGCTGGGATGTGCAATTGCTGAGAGCTATTCTTCTTTTCTGCTCTTTCGCCTGCTGCAAGGGGCAGGTGCAGCGGCTGGTCTCGTCATTGGTCGCACGCTGATCGCGGATACCTGTAATAAAGCCATTTCTGCCAGGGTCTACTCGGTCATCTATCCGCTGGTCTCATTGTCACCTGCAATAGCACCGATGATAGGGGGACATCTCGCCGCCACATTTGGGTGGCATACGGATTTCATTTTCGTCGCCATTTTCGGCATGGCTACCATGCTGATGATCATTTTCATGCGCGAGACGCGACCTGAAAATATCTCTGCTACGGCCTCGCCGTTTTCAGGATTTAGCGTTATTTGCGGCGATACGGGGTTCTGGCGTTATACGCTTATCGTCTGTTGCATCTACAGTGCATGGTTTATTTATCTGACTCAGTCTCCTTTTTTATTTGCGCAGCTCGGGATGAGTGAGGAGGCGCGAGGATGGCTCTATATTCCCTTAACGGCAGGTATTATCGGTGCCAATGTGTTAACGAAACGGCTTTTAAACTTCTGGCAATATGATCGCATTGTTACTGCCGGCATCATGTGTTTTGTGCTGGGTGGTCTGGCTTATGCCACAGTAATGTTTACGGCAGAAAAAGGGATTTTATCTATTTTGCTTCCTATGTGCCTGGTCAGTCTGGCAAACGGCTCCAGCCTTTCACTGGCAATATCCGGGGCAATCAGCAGCGGGCATGGTCATGCCGCCACGGCCTCCGGAATGATTGGTTTTATGCAGATAGGCAGCGCGGCTGTTTTTGCCAACTTCATAAGTGCAGAGTTTGGTTTCAGCCAGCCGGTACTGGGCTCTTCAGTTTTATTGCTGGCTCTCACCGCACTTGTGGCCTGCCGTAAACAGCGTATCCGGCGCCATCATATTCAATCCTCCCGTTGAGCCTCTGACCGGCTGTGAAGGTTGTAATGTTTATTTCTGTCTCGAAATAAGAGTAATTAATCAAAGTTCAAAATAGCGCATTATTTCCACTATTAACGAATTTTTTCAGGATTAACAAATAACAGGTCATCAACGATGCAATTTTCTTCCCGCAAATACATATCCCGGAGTTTTATATAAATAATGTATAAATAATGGCACAACACTCATTGAGTGCATGCCTTTTTTGATCATGCCAATATTCTCACGACTTCAAACGTCAAACAGTATTAACATCTATTTAATTAAAGGATATTTGCATGACAAATTTAAATTATAAACCGACAATCTGGACACGTGCTGATGCTCTGAAGGTCAACGAAAATGACCCGACCACCACACAGCCTATTGTTAGCGCCGATTTTCCGGTTATGAGTGATGAAGTATTCATTTGGGATACGATGCCGCTTAGGTCATTAGACGGCACGGTGGTTTCTGTCGACGGATGGTCCGTTATTTTCACGCTGACAGCGCAGCGTAATAACAATAATTCAGAATATCTCGATGCAGACGGAAATTATGATATTACCAGTGACTGGAATAATCGCCACGGGCGCGCCAAAATTTGTTACTGGTATTCCCGTACGGGTAAGGATTGGATTTTTGGTGGCCGCGTGATGGCAGAAGGTGTTTCCCCTACGACCCGCGAATGGGCAGGGACGCCAATTTTGCTCAATGAAGACGGCGACATTGATCTTTATTATACCTGTGTCACGCCAGGTGCGACCATTGCAAAAGTGAGAGGCAAAGTGCTGACCTCAGAAGAAGGCGTAACACTGGCCGGTTTCAACGAGGTTAAATCATTATTTTCAGCCGACGGCGTGTATTACCAGACTGAAAGCCAGAATACATACTGGAACTTCAGGGATCCAAGCCCGTTTATCGATCCTCATGACGGTAAACTCTACATGGTGTTTGAAGGTAACGTGGCGGGTGAGCGGGGTTCTCACGTCATTGGCAAACAGGAAATGGGTACCCTTCCGCCGGACCATCGTGATGTGGGCAATGCAAGATACCAGGCGGGCTGTATTGGTATGGCCGTCGCCAAAGATCTTTCAGGAGATGAATGGGAAATTCTCCCTCCTCTGGTCACCGCTGTCGGCGTCAATGATCAAACCGAACGCCCTCATTTTGTCTTCCAGGATGGAAAATATTACCTGTTCACGATCAGTCATAAGTTTACCTATGCGGAGGGTCTGACGGGGCCTGATGGTGTGTACGGTTTCCTGAGTGATCGCCTTACCGGCCCTTATTCTCCGATGAACGGCTCCGGTTTGGTATTAGGTAATCCACCTTCTCAGCCCTTCCAGACTTACTCGCACTGCGTAATGCCCAATGGCCTGGTGACATCTTTTATTGATAACGTTCCGACCACCGACGGTAATTATCGTATTGGCGGGACAGAGGCTCCTACCGTAAAAATTGTCCTGACCGGAAACCGTTCATTTGTAGAACGCGTGTTTGATTATGGGTATATCCCGCCGATGAAGAATATTATTTTAAATTAATGAGGTGATCTGCCTTTCCGCATACGCTTTGCGGAAAGGCAGTGCAACTGGATTAAAACGGCACCGGCCCCCCACGCTGGCTGAACGATTAAAGATTTATATTGATTCCAAAATCCCTGCCAATACATCTCCCGGCCTTTCAAGCACGGCCAGGTGAGTTCTGGCATTCTCCAAACGTTTCACCTCAAAAAAATCATGCGCCATAGCGAAACGCTGTTGTAAAGCAAGGTATTCGTCGTTTCTGTCGAGGGAATAGATATGGGTAGCCTTCGGTGGATTTTTGTGTTTTTCAAGGCGCTGGAGTGGCGAACCGTATGTCTGATAGGCATCGGCGATCACCTGCCCTGCAAGTCGCCACAACGGGTAGCTGGATTCAGACATTTCGGTTTTGAAATGATGGATCATGGTGGGTGACTCGCTTCCTGCCAGCCAAAATTCGTACAGCTGGTTCCGTGCAGACTGCCAGCGATCTTCATGCTGCATCTCGTTGATTGAAGTGAAAAACGCCGTTGCAGGCTGATTCATGATCCAGTCAAGGAATATCACCGCAGGCACACGTTCTTTCAAACTTTCGGCCAAATCAACCGCTATCCAGCTGGCATGTGCAACGGAAACCGGTACTACGCGGGTCAGACCGAGATGGTCAATGAGTGTCAAAGCGTCTGTTAATAACGCCGCACCGTCAAAATCCTTGCCATCGGTCGATGATTTTCCATGACCACGCCAGTCAATAATGACAACACGGAAAAAAGCAGCGGCCAGTTCAGAGAAGTCCTTGAAGACAGTTTTTGGCTGGCACCAGCCTGGCATAAGGAACAGCGTTGTGTCACCCGTACCGATATCCTGATAATCGATATCGCCATGCTCTGTATGCAAAATAGGCATGTTTTCGCCCCGTAGTGAAGTGAGTGGATAACTAACCTATCCGATCCCTCACCAGTTAAACAAGCATTTGCTTGTTTAAATAGCACTAATGTCTTATCTCACGAGAGATCGCTAACTGACCTTTTGATTAACGCGATTATTTTCGAACTGCATAATAAGACTCAGCGCAGCAGGCAAAACAGTCAGCGTGACGAAAGTGGCAACGATCAGCCCGCCGATAATCGCATAGGCCATCGGCCCCCAGAAAACCTGCTCAGCAATCGGGATCATTCCCAGTATGGCAGCGCACGCCGTGAGCAATATGGGCCGGGAACGGTGTTGTGCCGCCGCTTTGATGGCTTCATCGCGGTCAAGCCCCTCCCTGACGTTATTGTCCACTTCACTGATGAGGATCACCGCATTGCGGATAATCATGCCTGCTAATGCGATGATGCCGAGCAACGCAACAAATCCCATCGGCGTACCCGTCGGCAACATCGCCAGCACAATGCCAATCAGTCCGAATGGCGCCATGAACAACGCGAGAAGCATGCGGGAGAAGCGCTGCAACTGGACCATCAGCAGGATCAGCATAACAAACAGTGTGACCGGCAACACCGCGAACACCGAGCTGTTGCCTTTGTCCGACTCGTCCACCACACCGCCCTCCTCTATCGTATATTCCGGCGGTAAGCTTGCCCTGATACGTGAGACCAGAGGAGAGAGTTGTTGAGAAACAGCCTCTGCCCGCAGACCTGCAGCTAAATCCGTCTGTACCGTGATAAACGGCAGGCGCTGCCGACGCCAGATAACCGGGTCATCAACTCCCCAGACCGGCGTCGCCACCTGACTCAGGGGGATTTTCTGCCCGCTTGCCGTGGTGATCATCAGCCCGGACAGCGTGGTCAAATCCTGACGTTCGCGCTTATTCCCGCGCAGAACAACGTCAATCAGCCGGTTTTTATCCCTGACGGTGGTGACAACGCTGCCAGACCAGACAGTGTTGAGCAACGTGGCGAGACTTTCGGAAGAAACACCCGCCGCCCGTGCTGCGGTCTGATTCACCTGTAACGTGATGACCCGCTCAGGTTCACCGGCGGTCAGATTAACTTCGCGGGTCCGGGGACTGTTTCCGAGAACGCTGGCGAGGTGCTGCGCAATCTGCCTGACCTTCGCATAATCCGGTCCGCTGACGCGATATTTTACCGGCCAGCCGACCGGCGGCCCCAGTTCCAGCGGCGAAACGCGCGTCGTGATATCACTGAAATCCCGGGCCAAAATAGTGTCCAGTTGCGCACGTAACTTATCCCTGTCCTCCAGACTTTTGGCGACAACAACCAGTTGTGCCGTGTTCTCATCATCCAGTAACACGTCCATGGGCAGGTAAAACCGCACCGCGCCTGACCCCACGTAGGTAGAAAAATGATCTACGTTCGGATTGTCTTTCAGGGCGTGCTCCAGCCTCTCCGCCCGGCGTGCCGTGTCGCTTTGCGAAGCGTTACCGGGAAGCGTAAGGCTGACCAGCAGTTCCGGGCGATCGGACGCCGGGAAAAATTCGCCCTGCATAAACGTGGTCGCATAAGCGGCAAGCCCTAACAAAAGGCAGGCGAAACTGAGAGTCGCCACGCGTCTTTGCAAAACCTGATTCAGCAGACGCTGATAGAAACGCATCAGTCTGCCCTGTTTTTCAGCGTGTGATGCCAGTTTCTCAGGTAACAGCCAGGTTCCGATCAGCGGTGAAAACAGAATGGCCACTACCCAGGAACATAAAAGCGCAATCAGCACCACGGCGAAGAGAGAATAGCAATACTCTCCCGCACTTGAGGCGGCAAAGCCTACCGGAATAAAGCCCGCTATCATCACCAGCGTGCCGGTCAGCATCGGGAAAGCAGTCGTTTCAAATGCGTAAGTTGCCGCCCGCCATTTAGAATCACCGGCCTCAATACGGGAGACCATCGCCTCGACGGTGATCATGGCATCATCCACCAGCAGCCCCAGGGCGATGATTAATGCCCCCAACGAAATACGTTGTAACCCGATGCCGGCAAGCATCATGCCGATAAACGTCATCGCCAGCACGATGGGGATCGCCGCTGCCACCACCAGCCCGGCACGGGTGCCTAATGAGACGAAGGACACCGCCAGCACAATAACCACAGCCTCAATCAATACACGGATAAAGCCGCTTACCGCCTGCGATACTACGGCCGACTGATCCGCGACTTTAACCATTTCAATGCCGTGCGGGAGCTGTGCGCTAATCACGGCCATCCGGTCACTCAGCGCCTTGCCAAAAGAAAGCATGTTGCCTGTAGAAGCCATGGAAATGGCGAGACCGATCGCGGGCTGACCGTTGACCCGAAATGCCGGTGACGGGGGCTCGGCATCCTGGCGGCTAATGGTCGCGATATCCGTCAGCGGAATGTAGCGCCCGCTAATATGCAGCGTCACAGCGCGCAAGCTTTGCTCTGACGTCAGTGCGCCGCTCACACGCAAGGCAATGTTTTCACGATCGCTTCGCAAGACCCCCGAAGGTTCTACCGCATTTTGCGCCTTCAGTGCATCGGTGATTTGCTGGAGATCCAGCCCCATTCCCGCCAGTTGTGCCGGTGAAAATGCGAGAACAATATTCTCCTCCTGCACGCCCAGCAGGCTGGCTTTTCCCATATCCGGCAGCGACATCAGACTGCGGCTGATATCATCGACCTTGTCACGAAGCTCACGCGGCGTGAAACCTTCCGCAGTAAAGCCATAAATGGTGCCAAAGGTGTCATCAAATTCGTCATCCACCGAGGGACCCTGCACACCCGCTGGCAGTGACGGCGCGATATCCTGCATCTTTTTGCGCACCTGATACCAGATACCCGCAACCTCTGCAGGTGGCGTGTTATCGCGAAGATTGACGAAAATGACCGATTGCCCGGCGTGTGTTTCGCTTTGGACAAAATCAAGATAAGGCGTTTCCTGCAGTTTTTTCTCCAGCGTATCGGTGACCAGATTAACCGTATCCTCCACGCTTGCCCCCGGCCAGCTCGCGGACACCACGGCAGTTTTAATGGTAAACGCCGGATCTTCATTACGGGGGAGTTGCTCATAGCTGATGACACCCGCCGCCATTAACAGCAGCATAAAAAAGGCAATCAGTGACTGATGATTCAGCGCCCAGGCTGAAAGATTGAAGGCCCCGACCGGGGAAGACGGTTTCATTCGCTGTCCTCCCCGGGCATGACTTTTTCACCTTCACGAAGTTTACTCACACCGGCAATGACCACCCTTTCGCCAGGCTGTACACCGGCAGACAGGAATATTTCAGAGGTACTGTAACGCCCGATAACCACGGGCCGTAAATGCAGCGTCAGCGTTTTCTCATCAACAACAAAAACCGCCGGTTTATCACCGGATCGGGTCAGCGCAGAAGCAGGCAGTGCTGTCAGACGCGGACCTGACGCGTTAAGTGTCAGTTGAACACTGGCACCGAGTGCCATGGCCGGTGGCGGGTTATCGAAGGTGATGCGGAGGCGCCAGGTGCGGGTTTGCGGGTCGGCCTGCGGGCTGACGTCGCGGAAATGCCCCTGCGCAACCACGGAAGGGGCCGAAAGTAACGATATAGTAAACAGGCTGTCAGCTTGCTGAGGAACAGACTGGGGATCGGCCACATCAAATACGGCATCACGTATACTGCCACTGGCCAGGGTGATCACAGACTGTCCGGCACTGACCACTTGCCCTGCCGACGCGCTGACCTGGGTAATCACGCCGTCAGCCGGAGCCGTGAGTTTTGTCCAGGACACGTTTTCCTGCGCATTTTTGAGCGCATCTTCACTGCTCTGACGCTTCGCGCGGGCAGCCTGCCAGTCAGCTTGCGCACTATCAAGCTGCGAGCGTGCGATAGCCCCGGAAGGCATCAGTAACTGCATACGCCTGAGACTGAGCGCCGCAACCTGCTCTGCCGCGCGGGCACTGTTCAGATCAGCCTGCGCACTGCTGAACTGGTTGCGGCTGGTCTCGCTTTCTTGCGTGGCGAGAACCTGACCGGCGATCACACGATCCCCCACCTCAGCCTGCCGCGTCAGAATGCGCCCGTCCAGCCGGAACCCGAGCGTCACCTCTTCATGGGCGCGTATTTCACCCGTTTGAATCAGGGAACTCAAAGCAACAGGAGGCGGTGCGGAAATGGTGCGCACCGGCCTGACAGAGGGCGCTTGTTTATGGGCTTTGTCACCACAACCTGTCAGCACAATAGCAACGATGATCAGACAGGCGGCGGGAATGAAGGGAAGCATCCGACCGGTGGCGGATAAATGGCGAACGGCGTGACGCGCATAATCGGTGAAGGTAACAGCCATGACAGTCTTCCTGAATTGAGATGTCGCTATTCAATCCAATCACTGTCCAGATTCCCGTAATATTTCATCAAGAAACCGTCAAGATGCGCACTTTTTTGCAAGATGGCTGACCGGCGCAGTGACAGCGGACGTGCAGCATGTAAATCAACATCGGCAACGTCCACCGCATCGTCGTCTTCAATAATCAGCATCTGCCTGGTCTCCATACAGGTCATCTTGACGGTTTCTTCATAATTCCCCGACAGTTTATTGACACTGCCTCTTCATACTTCGGGTTTCAGACGCGGCTGCAATCCGCTACGAACCAACGTTTAGGTGATGAGGAATCACAATGACATCCAGAAAACTAATGCTGCAGATGACCTGTTTCAGCCTGTCCGCCACAGTGCTGCAGGCAATGGCCGACAACACGCCGTCTGCGCCGACGTTTACCGTCGGCATGGGCGCACAAAGCGCGCCGCGCTACAGCGGTTCCGATCAGCGCCACTGGCTGGTCGGGCCAGTCATTCAGGCGCGCGATGGCGCCTTTTTCTTCGATTCGCTCAAAGGCGTGGGTTATGACCTGCAGGCGGATAACGGCCTGTATCTGGAACATACGCTGGGATACAGCCTCGGGCGGACAGACAAAAATTCCACCTGGCGGGATGGCTCGAATAAGCTCAAAGGCATGGGGAATATCGATGCGACCATGAATACCGCGCTCGCGGTGGGCTGGTCTGCAACGCCGTGGCTCTCTTTTGAAGGCAAAGCCACCCTGCCACTGACGGACGGGCAAGGTGTGCATTATCAGACTTCCGTCACGGTACTGCCGCTGCAAAACGACACTGACACTGTTGCACTTCAGTCGGCAGCGCTCTTTGGCGACCGGCGCTATATGAATACCTTTTATGGTGTGAGCCGCGAACAAAGCGACCGCACTGACTTCGCGCCTTATCAGTCGGCCGGGGGTTTCTATGGCGTGGACAGCAGCCTGACCTGGAGCCATCAGTTCACGTCCCACTGGGGCGGTGTTATCAGTGCCGATTACACCTGGCTGGACGACAAAGCCGGTAACAGCCCGATTGTCGTTAAGCGCGGCGGCACGACTTACAATTTGGGTGTGCTTTATACCTTCTGATGCAATGAACATGAACCTATGAAAAGTCGTCCCGAACGGCGACTTTTTCATAGGCCCAAAAACACAAAGTCACAACCTTTCTGATAATAAAGGCAGAACACATGAAAGGAGATATCGCAACGCTGGTTTCAATTATTTTGTTTTATATTTTCTCATACTATTGCGTCTTTTTGACGTTATCCCCTCCGCAATTCTGCGGTCATTTCCGGCATATTCTGAATGTCCTCTTAAACTGAAAAATACATGTGTGATTACAGAAAAATAAGCACACATTCCCGGGCTGGCGCTGTTTAGAAAAGATATTTAAAGCGCACACGGGCACCATAACGGTCATCCGTATTACCGGTTTTTACCGACGGCGATTCCAGCCAGGAGGCATAAGCCCCAAGATAAATATTGAAGTCAGGCATATCCATGATATCAGGCAGGTGCCATGAGGAATGGATGGTGTGGATGTCATATTTTCCCGGCGCCAGAATCGCGCAGTCGCTGTCACAGTCACTGGCTACCCCGGCCATATTGAACTTGTCGATATTGTTGTGCGCATAGATGTAACCCAGTTCCACGCGGTGCCATAAGGCATTTATGCCTGCGCTGAAATCTTTTTCGTCAGCGGCGTCGAGATAAGCCGTACTCAGGTTAACAACCGCACCGTCTTCTGCATCGGTTTTAAGCGTGTTCCAGCTCATCGTCATGCCGTAACCGGTCCGGTTCGACTGGTCTACCCAAACACCCTGCGTATTCTGATATCCATAGGCATTATTCACCAGGTTGCTTTCGACAGCGGCGGCGACCGACCACTCGCCGGATTGCCAGGCCACAACCGGACGGGCATAAACCACATTTTTACGGTTATCTAACGCATTGCCGTGATAGTTATTGTCGACAAATAGCGAACTGCCATCCTCTATAAGCGTGTTGAATTCGAAATACCAGTTATCGAGTGTCTTACTGAGCAGGAAATTGCCGCCGCTGCTGCTGCGCCCGCGCCCCTCTTTCATCATGTAGATATAACCGTAACCGTCACTGTAGAGATCGTTGGCGGTATTACCGGAATACTCAATGAACGTATCCTGATTCAGCGGGAACATATCCCAGGCCTCGAAGCGACCTATTTTAATTTTCCAGTCATCCTGCTGACCAAAGAAAAATGCCGCATCGTCGAGATTCATTTTTCCGTTTATATCAGCCAGTGGCTGAACAGTGAATCCGGCATATTTTCCATTAACCCCGTTTCGCAGACCATCAAACCCCAGAAGAATACGACCATTCATATCCCAGCGTTCTTTATCTCCGGGTGCCCAGTTTTTATTTGTACTGGTTTTTACCGACGTCAGGCTGCCCGTGCGGCTGGCACCGTCCATATTAAATTCAACATCCCCGTAAAATTTAATATTACTATTCCCGCTGAGCTGAATAGCGGGAGTCGCGGGAACTGCGGGCGTATTGTTTACCACGGAGGCTAATTGCTTCTCCTGCCTGAGGGCGCGAATTTCTGCCTCCGCACCCGCAGCGCGTTGCTCGGTGACTTTCAGCCGCTGCTCCATTTGTTCCAGCCGTTGTTCGAGGGAAAGCGTATCCTGTGCATTGGCTACTGAGGTACATACAGACGTCAACATACATCCGACCCAGATTTTATTCATCGGAAAAGACCTTCTTATTATTGATATTAGTGTGTCATTTTTTGTATAAATACAGCCCGAAGATAAACGCAGTAATAACCCGCCC
Organism: Rahnella sp. GSA61A; assembly: GCF_019969905.1. Taxonomy (NCBI): domain Bacteria; kingdom Pseudomonadati; phylum Pseudomonadota; class Gammaproteobacteria; order Enterobacterales; family Yersiniaceae; genus Rahnella; species Rahnella sp. GSA61A. Next base: position 46,419 of record NZ_JAHXYO010000009.1, read on the forward strand.
ATCATCAAAGACGGGTTATTCGCGACGCTGAACAGAATTTATTCCAGCTGCCAGGCTCCGGCATCGGATAATGTTGCCGTTCCATGCCAGGCAAATAAATTTAATTCGCGGCGACCGGCATCAGGATATATCCGGCTACTGAGGCAGGCCTGGCCGTCATTAACAAATACCTCGACGGATGAGCTGTCGATAAACACACGTAAAGCCAGAGGAGCGCCGGGCACTAACGGTACGCTGCGCGTGCCACATAATCCGTACTGCGGATAGCGGCGCTCCAGCACCAGACGCTGCATCTGGGTATCAACATAGACACGTAAACCGTCCCCCAGGCTAAGTCCATACTGCTCCGCATCACTGCGTGCGCCATCCCAGTGAAGCGCAACTTCCATCGACTCCCCTTTTTCCGCCATCAGGATCTGCTGATTTTTCAAGGTACTGACAGGCCACGGGAACCAGGCCTGACGCAGTGCTTCCACCTCTTTCGCGGGACGCATCTGCAGACGATTGTTCTCATCAAGACTCAGCTCACGCGGCAGAGACAGCATCCCCGCCCAGCCGTCCTGTTGCTCCGGCATCGGCGACTCCCACATAGCCAGCCAGCCAATCACGATGCGGCGGCCATCCGGCGTCAGGAAACTCTGCGGGGCATAGAAGTCGTGCCCGTGATCCATTTCAACAAATTCTCCAGCACGGACAAACGGCTCGCCGGGCTGCCAGTCCCCCACCAGATAACCGCTCTGGAACAGATTACGGTTCTCAAAACCCTGCGCGGCTATCCCCTGCGGAGAAAACATCAGGACGCGTTTACCATTAAGGGTAAAGAAATCAGGGCACTCCCACATAAAGCCCATACCGGCTTCTGCCTCATCCAGGATCCCTTCATCCTGCCACTGACGCAGGTCGGCTGAACGATACAACCGTATTTGCCCGGTATCGCCAACGCGCGCACCGACGACCATGTACCAGCTATCCCCTTCGCGCCAGACCTTAGGGTCGCGGAAATGATGCAAGTCCGCCGGGGTATCGATAATGATCCCCTCACGTTTAAAGTGAATACCATCGCCACTGGTTGCCAGGCACTGCACCTGATAAAGGTTTTCGTCATTACCGGCGTCGCCGTGAAATTTATGCCCGGTGTAAATCAGCGCCAGGGTATCGCCATCCACCACCGCCGAACCCGAAAAACAGCCGTCTTTGTCTTCCGGTCCTTCCGGGGCCAGTGCAACGGGCAAGTGCTCCCAGTGAAGCAAATCTTTGCTCCGCGCATGTCCCCAGTGCATCGGTCCCCACTGGGTGGAATACGGATGATGCTGATAAAAAGCGTGATACCAACCCTCAAACCAGATCAGGCCATTAGGATCGTTAATCCAGCCAGCCCTCGCGGCCAGGTGATAGCGCGGGTACCAGCGCAGATTTACCCTCCCGTGCTTAGCCTGAAGTTCCTGTTCAGCATGAGCAATTGTATACGTCATCGTTTTCTCTCTTTTCAATCAGATAGTAGAAAGTTGCGGTATCTGTGGATCCCTAGAAGGCTTACCTGAGCGCAACAAGAAAATAGAAATAAAGGTGATACAGAACACCATCAGCCCCATAACCAGGTAGGACTGGGCAAATCCATATTTTTCGTAGCTGTAGCCGGCGAGGGGGGACAACACGGTGGCTATCACTGAGCTCGTACAGGCAAAGCCCACCAGATAGAGCGTGGATGAGAGTCGTTTATCGAAGTTAAGACTGTTGTATTTGAAGATAGCGATTAACAGTACCGGGAGTTCGACGGCATGCAGCAGCTTAGTAATGGAGATAAGCAGCGGGCCTTCCACTAAACCGGAAGCGACCATGCGCATCGCCATCACCATTCCGGCGAAAATCAGACCATTTTTGGCACCGATACGATTGACCAGCCACGGCGCACAGAACATGCCTGCGGCCTCCAGGAACACCTGAAACGAATTAAGATAACCGTACATGGCATTCCCTTCATGTTGCGTCGGGAACTGTGAGGAAAAATAGACCGGGAACTGCTGATCGTAGACGCCGTAAATACAGGTGCCGACCACAAAGAATACCAGAGCCCAGAAGCGCGGCAGGGTCAGCAGGCGTAATGCGTCCTCAAGGGTGACTTTGCCGCCTGACACGGCTTCCTGCATCGCGTGCGGTGCCGAGGAGACGCGTAACCGCATCAAAAGCATAAAGAAGATCAGACCAGAACAACTGGCGACCGCGAAGTTCAGTTTCGGGTTGATATTAAACAGTAACCCGGCGAAAAACGTGGCGACAGCCCAACCCAGCGATCCCCACATTCTTGCTTTTCCGAATTCAAACTGGCTCTGGCGGGCAACACGCTCGGTGTAGGATTCAAGTACACCAATACCGCCATTGAAGGTCAGGCCGATATAGATCCCGCCAAAAAAACTGCCCAGAAAGACATTAATTTTCAGAAGATGTCCAAACAGCAGATAGGCCGGACCGGAAAAGATCAACAATGCCGTGATAAACCAGAGCAGGTTCTTACGCAGACCGAGTTTATCCTGAATAAAACCATAACAAATTTGCACAAACAGCGTGGAAAGCGACATCACGGAAAAAATGATCCCGGTGTCCCCTGCTTTCAGACCCACTTCCTGATGTAGCCAGATCGAGAGCAACGACCCTGTAGAGGACCAGGTCACAAAGAAAAAGAACAATAAAGCGCTGAGTATCAGATAACTGTGAGAATGACGGGTTTTCATCATGGCAATCTCATGCTGAGGTGGAGCGCAAATGATAACGTTAACATAAAATAAAACGCATGCCGTTTTACGGCGATTCTAGATGTTAATCACAAAAGTTAACGTTAACATTATCAGTGTGAGATCATGATCAACTTTTCGGGTTTACAGCAAACGACACACGCAGTCCAAAATCACGTATGATCCTTTTACATCAGCAAGTTAGTTTTATAGCCTGTCGCGTAGTGACAAGTTTGGAGCGAGAAGAATGGCATCCCTGAAAGATGTGGCAAAACTGGCAAACGTGTCGCTGATGACGGTTTCCAGGGCATTAAACTCCCCGGAACGCCTGAAGCCGGAGACCCTGGCTCGCGTACAGTCCGCTATCGACGCCACTAATTACGTGCCCGATTTATCGGCAAAAAAAATACGTGGCGCTCATGCGATTGCAAAAACCATCGGTGTGCTGGCACTTGATACTGTGACCACCCCCTTTTCAGTGGAAATCACACTCTCCATCGAAGAAACCGCACGTGCGCATGGCTGGAACAGCTTTGTGGTTAACATGTTTTCCGATGACAGCCCGGAAAAAATCGTTGATCTGCTTCTCTCACATCGCCCGGATGGCATTATCTATACCACCATGGGATTGCGGCAGGTACCGCTGCCCGGAAAGTTGTTAAACCTCCCCTGTGTGCTGGCCAACTGTGAAAGCCTGCATCAGCAGGTAGCGAGTTATATTCCCGATGATGAACATGGACAGTATGTTGCGGTGCGGGCACTTTTATCTGCAGGCTATCGTCGCCCGCTCTGCTTACATTTGCCTGCCAACCATCTTGCGACTGTCAGACGCCGCAAAGGGCTGGAGCAGGCATGCACGCAAGCCGGTATAGCTCCTGATACGCTCGACCACCATTACATGGAATATGGCGATGAGCATTATCACGATATTCCCGACATGCTTTTGGCCCATATAAACCAGGGCAAACCTCAATTCGATTCAGTGGTGTGTGGAAACGATCGTATCGCATTTATGGTCTATCAGACGCTGCTGTCACAGGGCTTAAGGATCCCTGATGATGTTGCGGTGCTTGGCTACGATAATATGGTGGGTATTGGCGATCTATTCTTACCCCCCCTCTCGACCGTGCAATTACCCCATTACGAGATAGGACGCCTTAGTGCGCTTCATATTATTAACGGTGAGTGTCATAAGAATACTGTGGCCGTTGAAAGTCCGTTACTCCTTCGTGAATCAGTAAAAAACCACAGTAAAAGCAGATGAATATGATCAGCCGCTTTTAAAAGAATGGAAAATATAACGGGCCTGAGAATTGTCCGCAGAAAGCGTTCAGGAGCCTTATCGGGTAGTGAATTAGACTGATTTTCTGGATTGTCTATTCAGCGTTGGAGTGCTTATTTTCACGGGATTAATGTCTAGACTCAACTTTCTGACAAATACCTAAGGAGCACACCATGGCAGACCATTCTGTTAAAGGCAAAGTTGTGATCATCGCAGGCGGTGCCAAAAATCTCGGCGGTTTGATCGCCCGCGATTTAGCCGCTCAGGGGGCGAAAGCCATCGCCATTCATTACAACAGCGCCTCCTCAAAAGCAGATGCTGATGAAACGCTGGCCGCCATCGAAGCCGCCGGAGCCAGGGCGGTGGCATTGCAGGCAGATTTGACGACCGCTGCAGCCGTCGAAAAACTCTTTGCTGACACCATCGCCGCCGTTGGCAAGCCGGATATCGCTATCAACACCGTGGGCAAAGTCCTCAAAAAACCCATGGCGGAAATAAGCGAAACTGAATACGACGAGATGACATCCGTTAACTCGAAAACGGCTTTCTTTTTCCTCAAAGAAGCCGGTAAAAATCTCAACGACAACGGTAAAATCTGCACGGTAGTCACCTCACTTCTGGGTGCCTTTACCCCGTTTTACGCCGCTTATGCAGGCACGAAAGCCCCGGTGGAGCATTACACACGGGCAGCGTCCAAAGAGTTTGGCGCGCGCGGTATTTCGGTCACGGCGGTAGGGCCGGGTCCGATGGATACCCCTTTCTTTTATCCTGCTGAAGGCGCTGACGCGGTGGCATATCATAAAACTGCAGCAGCACTCTCTCCTTTCAGCAAAACAGGCCTGACCGATATTGAAGACGTGGTGCCTTTCATTCGCCATCTGGTGAGCGATGGCTGGTGGATCACCGGCCAGACTATTCTGATCAACGGCGGCTATACCACCAAATAACCGATGACATCTGAATATCGGACTGTAAAAAGGATGGGTGATATGCTGAAGGCCCTGGAATATCCCCGTCCCTGCCGCAGACAAAGAGCAATAGCGAATTTCCTTTGTCAGGTATAACAACGAGATATTAAAGATGGACAGGTTCAACCAATATCGCGTATTCACGCAGGTCGCAGAAATGGGAAGCTTTGTTCGGGCCGCCAGCGCACTCTCTGTGCCGCGAGCCTCCGTTTCTGCCGCCATCCAGCAATTAGAATCGCAACTGGGCGTGAGGCTGTTGCACCGCACCACCCGCACAGTGCGGCTGACTACCGACGGCGAGCAATTGCTCGAACGGGTGCGCCCTTTACTGGCAGAAGTAGAGGATATCGACCAGTCATTTCAGCTCAGCCAGCGCCAGGCCTCAGGGAAGCTGACCATCGATGTCCCCAGCCGCATTGCCCGTCGCCTGATTGCCCCGGCCCTGCCAGAGTTATTGCGGTGCCACCCCCATTTACAGCTGGTTCTGGGGTCATCGGACAGGGCTATCGATTTGGTACAGGACGGCGTGGATTGCGCTATCCGTGTGGGCGTATTGCATGACAGCAGTTTAGTCGTACGCTCCCTGGGTCACATAACCCTGATCAACTGCGCCAGCCCTGCATATCTGAGCGAACATGGCCTGCCCTCCCAGCCGGACGATCTCGTCGGGGAGCATCTGGCCATCGGTTATATTTCATCAAGAACGGGTAAAGAGTTACCCTGGCAGTATCAGTCAAAGGACGGACATATACACAGTGTCAGCGTCCCCCACCAGGTTGGGGTTAACAATGCAGAAAGTTATATCGCCTGCTGCCTTGCAGGCCTTGGGCTGATCCAAATCCCCCGCTTCGATGTTCAGCATCTTCTGGATTCAGGGGAACTGATTGAGGTCCTGCCAGATTACCGGGCAGCGTCTATGCCGGTATCACTGATCTATCCGCATCGCCGCCAGCGATCCCGGAGACTGGCTGTTTTTCATGCATGGTTTGAGAAACTGATGCAACCCCATCTGGATACTTGAATTATCTCGTTTATTGACCAGAGAATTGCAGACTAAAATTAGCCGCACCGACAACATCAGCGACCTGTCTCACCCTGGCGAACCTTACCGATTCGCCAGCCGGTTTAAAATTCGTTATCATCCGCTCCCACTCTTCATCCGGGTATCCTGATGTCTGCGATTATCGATACTTTTATTGCCCCGCCGTGCCATGGCCAGATCGAGACGCTGTATCAGGACGAGCATCTGGTGCTTATCAATAAACCCACCGGACTGCTCAGCCTCTCGGGGAAAAACCCGCAAAATCTGGATTCCGTACATCACCGGCTGGTAAAGATATTTCCCGGCTGTACGCTGGTTCACCGTCTGGATTTCGGCACGTCCGGGCTGATGGTGATTGCGCGTAATAAGGCTATCAATGCCGCCCTCTGCCATCAATTCAGCCAGCGCACGGTGACCAAAGTGTACAGCGCATTGCTTTGCGGGCATCTGCAACATAACGAGGGAGTGACAGACGCGCCGATCGCCAAAGACCCTGCACTGTTTCCCCTGATGTCAATTTGCGCCGTCCACGGCAAGCCCGCCCGCTCCGGCTACCGGGTGGTTGAGCGCTTTTATCGTGAGCAGGAAAACGGCGAATTACTGCCACTGACGCGGGTACTGCTGACTCCGCAAACCGGGCGCACTCATCAGCTTCGCATTCACTGTCAGTATCTGGGCCACCCGATTTTGGGCTGTGATTTGTATGGCGGACGCCTGCTGCCGGGCACGGAACAGACTCCGCGACTGATGCTGCACGCCAGTGAACTGCATTTTGTTCATCCCGTCAGCGGAGAACGGATCGAAGCCCGCCATGCCAGCCCGTTCTGAAAGCGAAATCCTTTTTAACACCCCGCCCGGCACATTCCCTGCATTAAATTGCCCTCCCGCTTTGCAAAAGCGTTTTTAACCTGACGTTTGACGCTGTAGTCTCAGTAGCGGTTTTTATTTTGCTGCGTTCCAGCCAGGTAAACGGCCTTTAACCGATTTTAATAACGAAAAATTTTAGAAATCTGACGAACAGACAGGACAATTATGGACTCCATGCTCACCGCCCCCCACCCCGATGAGGAGATACCTTCATATCACCGTGCCCGCCGGGCTGCCTGGGGCAGTTTCGTCGGCGCAGTCGTAGACTGGTTTGATTTTTTGCTCTACGGCATCACCGCAGCATTAGTGTTTAACAGCGAATTTTTTCCGCAAATCGACCCGGCAATGGGCACACTCGCCGCATTTGCTACTTTCGGCGTCGGCTTTCTCTTCCGCCCGCTCGGCGGCATTGTCTTCGGACATTTCGGCGATCGCCTGGGTCGTAAGCGGATGCTGATGATGACCGTCTGGATCATGGGCATTGCCACCGCGTGCATCGGTATTCTTCCCTCTTTCGCGACGATTGGCTGGTGGGCTCCGGCGCTGCTGGTCACCTTGCGCGCCATTCAGGGATTTGCCGTCGGCGGCGAATGGGGTGGTGCGGCACTGCTGGCGGTGGAAAGTGCACCTTCCGGTAAAAAGGCGTTCTACAGCAGCGGGATACAGATGGGATACGGCGTCGGCCTGTTGCTGGCGACCGGACTGGTGTCACTGATCAGCAGCCTGACCACCGATGCGCAGTTCCTCAGCTGGGGCTGGCGTTTGCCATTTTTGTTCAGTGTGGTGCTGGTGCTGGGCGCGCTGTGGGTGCGCAATGGCATGGAAGAGTCGGTCGAGTTCGAACGTGCTCAGGAAAAGCTCCCCAAAGCAGCAAAAAAGCGGCTACCGGTATTTGAAGCGCTGTTGCGCCATCCCGGCGCATTTTTGAAAATCATCCTCCTGCGCCTGTGCGAACTGCTGACGATGTACATTGTCACGGCGTTCGCCCTTAACTACTCGACGCATAATCTGGGGATGTCGCGTGAGCTGTTTCTGAATATCGGGCTGCTGGTCGGCGGTATCAGTTGCCTGACGATCCCGTTATTCGCCTGGCTGGCAGACCGTTTTGGCCGTCGCCGCATTTACATCACCGGCGCACTCGTCGGCGCGATGAGCGCCTTCCCGTTCTTTATGGCGCTGGAAGCCCGCTCCATTGCCGGGGTGGTGATCTTCTCGCTGCTGCTGGCAAATATCGCTCACGATATGGTGGTCTGCGTCCAGCAACCGATGTTCACGGAAATGTTTGGTGCAGGTTACCGCTACAGTGGTGCGGGTGTCGGTTATCAGGTCGCCAGCGTCGTGGGCGGCGGATTTACACCGTTTATTGCCGCCGCATTGCTGAATTTCTCCGGCGGTGAATGGCATTCCGTCGCCATTTATCTGATGGCTGGCTGTTTGCTTTCTGCCCTGACGGCGATGTTTATGAAGACACCTGCGCCGCGCTGAACCGCCGGCCATGTAGAAAAGCCCGCTTAAAAATATTAAGCGGGCTTTTTTGCACCTGAAACAGATTTATACCACCCGCAGTTCTTCGTAAGAGATCATCACATGTTCCGCAAATGCCGGACGCTGTGTGAGTTTTTCATAATATTGTTCAATAGCCGGGAAGGACGGCCGTTCAATGGCAATATCGAAATAGCGATACAAACTGTGTCCAAACTGAATATCGGCCAGTGTGAATGCGCTTCCGGCAAGGTAGCCATGCCGGGCAATCTGCGCTTCGGCAATCGCCAGCTTCTTGTTCAGATTCTGCAATGATTTTTCTAATGCCTGATGATCCTGATCTTTAGCCGCCGTTCTCACCACCATCCAGAACACCGGCGCAGTGAAATTCATCGCTACGCTGATTTTTGCCCATTCCGTCCATTTATCGGTTTCGGCTCGCCGTTCAGGATCCTGCGGCCAGAATTCATCAGCACCGTATTTTCCTGCCAGATAACGCAGGATGGCGCCGGTTTCCCACAGCGGCTGGCCTTCACCATCGCGGATCACAGGAACCGTGCCATTGGGGTTCATCGCCAGAAATTCCGGGGTGTCATTCCCCCCGTATTTATGGCCGATGTCAAACCGCTCATACTCCAGCCCTAATTCCCCGATACACCACATCAGCGCCTGCACATTTGACGACGTTTTTCTGCCCCATACCCGAATCATTCACTTCCCCCTGTTCGTTCATAAAAGCACCATCCGGCTCTTGTACCCTAATAAAACATTGGCGACACCGTGCAGACAAGCCATATTTAGAATGAATGACGATAAACGAAGCCCAAAGGAAAAGCGTATGGATAACAAGTCCCTCACCCCCTCACAGGCGATTGAGAAGCTCGAAAAGATGTATAACGACTCTGTAGCCGCCCTGCGGGATGCGATTAAAGATTTCATCGTTCAGGGTACGTTGCCTGATATCACAGCGCGTGCTGCCGGGCTGTTTGTTTATCCGGAACTGCGGGTCAGCTGGGATGGCGTGACGCCAGCCAAAAACCCGACCCGCGCTTATGGCCGTTTTTCGCATCCGGGCCGTTATGCCAACACCATCACGCATCCTGAGCTGTTCCGTGATTATCTGCTGGAACAGCTTTCCCTGCTGGAAGAGGAATATGATGCGGTGATTGAAGTGGTGCCGTCACAGCAGGAAATCCCTTATTCGTATGTGATTGACGGCTCGGATCTGACGCTTGACCGGTCGATGAGCGCCGGGCTGGCGAAGCATTTCCCGACCACAGAACTGTCGCAGATAGGCGATGAAACCGCAGACGGCCTGCATTATCCCGGTGACACTTTCCCGCTGTCGCATTTCAATGCGCTGCGCGCTGATTTCTCGCTGGCACGCCTGCGCCATTACACCGGCACGCTCACCGAACATTTTCAGCCATATGTGTTATTCACCAACTACACCCGATACGTCGATGAGTTTGTCAGCTGGGCGTGTGCGCAAATTGCCGATCCGGAAAGCCCGTATGAAGCACTGGCCTGCGCAGGCAGTGTATTTATCACGGCAGAAACACAAAACCCTGAGCAGGCAGTGTCTGATCTGGCCTGGAAAAAACACCAGATGCCCGCCTATCATCTGATTGCCCGCGACGGTGCGGGGATTACACTGGTGAACATCGGCGTCGGCCCTGCCAATGCCAAAACCATTTGTGACCATCTGGCGGTGCTGCGTCCCCATGTCTGGCTGATGATTGGTCACTGCGGCGGATTACGTGAAACCCAGTCGATCGGTGATTACGTTCTGGCGCACGCTTATTTACGTGACGACCATGTGCTGGATGCCGTACTGCCGCCGGATATCCCGATCCCAAGCATTGCTGAAGTGCAACGTGCCTTGTATGACGCGACCAAAATGATGAGCGGCATGCCGGGTGAGCTGGTCAAGCAACGCCTGCGTACCGGCACGGTGGTGACCACCGATGACCGTAACTGGGAATTGCGTTATTCCGCCTCGGCGCTGCGTTTTAATCTCAGCCGCGCCGTCGCCGTCGATATGGAAAGTGCGACCATCGCCGCGCAGGGATACCGCTTCCGGGTGCCTTACGGCACGCTGCTGTGCGTATCGGATAAGCCGTTGCACGGTGAAATCAAACTGCCGGGTCAGGCAAACAAATTCTACGAAGGCGCCATCTCAGAACATCTGCAAATTGGTATCTGTGCCATCGACCTGTTGCGCGCTGAGGGCGATCATCTGCATTCACGCAAATTGCGTACCTTTAACGAACCCCCTTTCCGCTGATAACCACTCTGATTCCCCTTCAAGAGTTCGTGTTGCAGGCAGGCGGCAAGTTTGATAATCCCGGTGAGCTGACATTAAGTCAGTGATTCGGGTTATTAACCGCAGCCCCCCATCTGCGGCACGAAATATGGCGGGGAATTAAGGATTTCCTAAAAAAGACTTTGCATAATGCAGAGTCTTTTACCATCATAAATTAAAACGCTGTTCTACTTTCTTCCACACTGGAATTCTCTTGCAAAACGTCATCGTCTCTTTGCGCAAAGCCATCGAGCGCACGCCCTGGTATCCGAAACGGCGTTCTTACCGTACGTTGTTCTGGCGCGAAATAACGCCCCTCGCTGTCCCTATTTTCTTCGAAAATGCCTGCGTACTGCTGATGGGCGTACTGAGTACTTTTCTGGTCAGCTGGCTGGGCAAGGAAGCAATGGCAGGCGTGGGTCTGGCCGACAGTTTCAATATGGTGGTGATTTCATTCTTCGCCGCTGTCGATCTTGGTACCACCGTCGTCGTGGCGTTCAGCCTCGGTAAACTCGACCACGAGCGCGCCCGTGCGGCAGCACGTCAGTCACTGGCGATCATGACCGTTTTTGCCGTACTGCTGGCGATACTTCTGCAATTTTCCGGACATGTAATTGTCGACATGATCGCCGGCAATGCCGAGCCGGAGGTAAAAGAACTGGCGCTGTCTTACCTGCAAATGAGCAGCTGGAGCTATCCGGCGGCAGCCATTGCCCTGATCGGTTCCGGTGCTTTGCGTGGTGCGGGTAACACCAAAATCCCGATGTTACTTAACGGCGGGATGAACATCCTCAATCTGGTGATCAGCAGTGTGCTGATCTATGGTTGTTTCGGCTGGCACGGTCTGGGCTTTATCGGTGCCGGACTGGGGCTGACCATTTCACGTTATATCGGCGCGGTGGCCGTCATTTTCGTGCTGATGATTGGTTTCAATCCGTCCCTGAAAATCTCGCTGAAAAGCTATTTTCTGCCGCTCAATACCAACATTCTGCGCGAAGTCTTAGGCATCGGTATTCCGGCCAGTATCGAATCGGTATTGTTTAACGGCGGTAAATTACTGACGCAGGTTTTTGTCGCAGGCATGGGCACCAATGTGATTGCCGGTAACTTTATCGCCTTCTCGATTGCGGCGCTGATCAACCTGCCGGGCAACGCGCTGGGTTCTGCCTCGACCATTATCGTGGGAACACGTCTGGGCAAAGGGCAAATTGCCCAATCTGAGCGCCAGTTGCGCCATATTTTCTGGCTTTCCACTTTCGGGCTGTGTGTTCTGGCCTTCCTTTCAGTGCCATTTGCCGGTTTGCTGGCACGGTTTTACACCAACGAACAGGATGTTATCGACGTCGTCAAAATCCTTATCTGGCTGAACGCCGCCTTTATGCCTTTCTGGGCTGCCTCGTGGGTATTGCCTGCGGGCCTGAAAGGCGCGCGTGATGCCCGCTTTACCATGTACGTTTCTATGCTCGGGATGTGGGGCTGCCGTATTGTGGTGGGCTATTTCCTCGGGATCGTCCTGGGCTTCGGCGTAGTCGGCATCTGGCTGGGAATGTTCCTCGACTGGATCGTGCGCGGCCTGTTTTTCTACTGGCGTATGGCCAGCGGCCGCTGGTTGTGGAAATACCCGAAGGCCAAAAGGACAGCATGACTTACTGCGGTTATGCCCGCCGGTACATCCGGCGGGGATGGCCGATTTTCCCGTAGAGCATGTCGACTTTCAAATCGCCTTTCTGCACACAGTGTTCGAGATAGCGGCGGGCAGTGGTTTTACTCAACCCCGTTTCGCTGACGACTTCATCCACTGAATAGCAGCGTCCGGCATCCTGCATAAAGATGCCTTCCACCAGATTTAACGTGTTTTCCTCGATGCCTTTATTACCCGCTTTCGGCGTGAAATCCTTCGCCTGGAGCTGATAAAGGCTGTCTACGTTTTGCTGATCCACCACTTTCCAGGTCCGCTGTGTCTGGCTGAACTGGATAAAGCGATCCAGCGATTGTTGCAGCCTGTTCCACGACACCGGTTTGAGGATGTAATCAAAAGCACCACAGCGGATCGCCTGACTGCAGGTATTCATGTCGCTGGCGGCGGTGATAAAAATCACCGAACAGGGTGTTCTCTTCAGCAGGTCATCTTCAATCAGTGAAATCCCCTGACCGTCAGGCAAATAGTTATCCAGCAACAGCAGTTGCGGACGCTTTTCTTCGATAAGCACTTTCGCTTCATGCAGCGTGGATGCGACACCCACCAGTCGCAACCAGCGGTGATTATCAATCAGTTCGGCATACAGTTGTGCCAGCTGGTTTTCATCTTCAACAATCATTACGTCAATCATTTCAGCTTGCATCATTTGCTCTCTTCCAGTTCTTCTGGTCGGGGATTACCGGCATAAAGCCAGCCTTTTCTTCAGGGCAGCACACCGGAATAAAGACCGAGAAAACAGCGCCGCTCGGCGGATTATCGGACACTTCAATGGTTCCGCCCGCATGGCTGACATAGCTGGCAACCAGATGCAGTCCCAGCCCGTGATCGCCTTGCGTTTTGGATGTCACCCCCAGCGCAAAAATCTGTTCGCGCCGCTCCTGCGCAATCCCGATGCCGTGGTCAGCGACTTCAATCACCAGCTCATCCGTGCCGGAAACGACATACACTTCAACCGGCCCGGCATCACTGCCGCGCAGTAACGTGGCTTCGATGGCGTTATCCAGCAGGTTGCCGATGATCGACATCAGTTCAGTTTCACTGAGCGCAGCAGGCAGATACGTGAATTCACAGGCAGGATCGAATGTGAGCTCAACACCTTTTTCCCGGGCACGGGCATATTTTCCGAGTAATAAACCGCACAACCTTGGCGAGCAGAACCGCTCTGAAACGAAATCCAGCAATTCCTGCGCACTTTCAGACTGGGCCTCGATATAACGAATCGCCTCGTCGTAGCGTCCCATATGCAGCAGGCCAGCGAGCGTTGCCGTCCAGTTGAGCTGTTCATGCCGCATCACCCGCAGGTTATCGGCATAACGCTGCACCTGACTTAGCTGGATGCTGAGCCGGTCGATATCACTGCAATCCCGAAAAGTGATCACCCAGCCCTGAAGCTGGTCTTCCAGCATGATCCGCACCCGACTGGCAATCACGGTCAGGTTATTGAACAGGCAGATTTCGTCGTGAATGTCTTTTTTCAGCATGACCTGCGGGTCAAAGAAACTGACCGGCGCAATCACCTGCCTGAGCGGCTGACCACGCAGTTCACGGGACGGCACATCAAGGTTGAGCAGCTTTTTGGCCGCCTGGTTGATGACCGCCACGCGGGAGTGCGCATCAATGGCGATCACCCCTTCGTAAATCGACTCCATCAGCGCCTTTTGCTGACGCACCAGCAGGCCGATTTCCCGGGGCTCCAGCGCAAACATCTGTCGTTTAATCGAACGTGAAAAAAACCATGAAAAGGTAAACAACGCCAGCAGCAAGGTGGCGGCCGCCAGTAAAATGCGGATGGCTTTTTCAACGGTCAGGCTGTTGATGTGGCTGGTGAGATAGCCGACAGAAACGATACCCATCACCTTGCCTTGCGCGTTCACGATCGGTGCTTTACTGCGCAGCGACAGCCCGATCCCACCCAGCCGGATGGTGGTAGTGCTTTTACCCGCCAGCACTTCTTCGTTGTCCCCTCCGACCAGCGTTTTTCCGACGCGGTCAGCATAAATCGAATGAAACAGATGTATCGCTTTACCATCGCCGATCACCATATAACTGGCATCGCTGTGAGCAGAAATATTCCTCATTAAACTGTTAATTGCTGAAATGTCCTTATTTTCAACTGCGGTAATTAATGAGGGAATAAGTGCAATTTCCTCTGCCTGAACTTTTGCACGAATACCCATATCTTCATATAACTGACGTTCTATATCGTGATAGTAATAAACACCTGTCAGCGAAAAAAGCGCCATAAATAACAGAACAAGATAAACAAAAAGCTTTATCTGAAAAGAAGGACGGAACCGCATCGGAGAACCTATCGCCAGACCGTGATATTAACAAACAGTACGTGAAGATTATCATTCTCCGGTATTTCCGTCAGAATGAAGGATCAAAGTTGCGAGGCATGCCGCAGAACACCTTCAGGCACCGCAAGCCTCTGACGGCACAACACATAATTCACAACAGCTATTTCACGATAAATTAACAGTAATATTATAATTACAAATAACACCATAAAAACCACGAGAAAATAAACGCATCACGCGTTTTTAAATTAATTAAAACCATAAAAACCTTTCGCTCCTTTAAAACACCCTGTCTAATTTGCGGCACTTCACATATTACCAGTTATTATTTCTCTTACACTCCCTGCACAAATTGACACAGGGGATTCATCATGAGTACAACCGACGACACTTATTCTGTTCCCGCGGGAGTTTCTTCCGCAAAACAGCTCTCATTAAAAGAAAAATGGTGGCACATTCTCGACACCTGGAAAATCGGCATTATTCCGTTGCCGCTGTTTGCCATGGCGGGGTTGCTTATCGCAATAGATTGTCTCGACGGCAAACTGCCGAGCGACATCGTGGTCATGGTCGCCACACTGGCATTCTTTGGATTCGCCTGCGGCGAATTCGGCAAACGTCTTCCTTTCATCGGCAAGATGGGCGCGGCAGCGATTTGCGCCACGTTCATTCCTTCCGCACTGGTCTATTACGGCCTGCTGCCGGATGTCGTGGTGGAATCCACCACCAAGTTCTATAAAAGTACCAACATTCTGTATCTCTACATTTGTTGCATCATCGTGGGCAGCATCATGAGCATGGATCGCAAAGTGCTGATCCAGGGTTTCATGCGTATTTTCTTCCCGATGCTGTGTGGCGAAGTGGTCGGCATGCTGGTCGGGATGGGCGTGGGTCTGTCGCTGGGCATGGAACCTTTCCAGATTTTCTTCTTCCTGATCCTGCCGATTATGGCCGGTGGCGTCGGTGAAGGAGCGATTCCACTTTCCATCGGTTATGCAGCCATCCTGCATATGGATCAGGGCGTAGCGCTGGGTCGCATTCTGCCTATCGTGATGCTGGGCGGCCTGACCGCTATCGTCATTTCCGGCTCACTCAATCAGTTAGGTAAACGCTATCCGCATCTGACCGGCGAAGGCCAGCTGATGCCGTCTTCCAAAAATGCCACCGCTGACAGCAGCAAGCTGAGCGGCACCGGTGGTAAAACGGATGTTACCACCATCGCGGCAGGCGCCCTGCTGGCCGTTCTGCTGTATATGGTGGGCATGCTGTTACACAAACTGATTGGTCTTCCTGCACCGGTCGGCATGCTGTTTGCGGCCGTTGGCCTGAAACTGGCGCACGGCGTTTCACCCCGCCTGCTGGAAGGCTCTCAGGTGGTGTACAAATTCTTCCAGACTTCCGTCACCTACCCGATTTTGTTCGCCGTCGGCGTGGCCATCACACCGTGGAATGAACTGGTCGCCGCATTCACCATTTCTAATCTCCTGGTCATTGTCAGCACCGTTGCGGCGCTGGTCGCCACCGGCTTCTTCGTCGGCAAGAAAATCGGCATGCACCCGATTGATGTGGCCATTGTTTCGTGCTGCCAGAGCGGTCAGGGCGGTACCGGTGACGTCGCCATTCTGACAGCGGGTAACCGCATGCAACTGATGCCGTTTGCCCAAATTGCCACGCGCATTGGCGGCGCCATCAATGTCTCAGTCTCCCTGCTGGTGCTTGGCAACTTCCTTGTCTGACGCCGGGCTAACCCTTTTTTAATTCAGGACATTTTTATGAAACTGGCAAGTTATCTCTATCAGGGACGCAAGTCCTACGGCATCGCGACAGAGCGCGGCATGATCGACCTCGGCCGCCATCTTGGGCAACGTTATCCCGACCTCAAAGCCCTGCTGGCAGGCAATGCGCTGGCACAGGCCCAGGCGCTGGCTGCCCTGCCCGCTGATGTGGATTTCGACGACCTGACTTTTCTGCCGGTGATCCAGAATCCGGAAAAAATTCTCTGTGTCGGCATGAATTACGCCGAAAAGCGTAAAGAGTTTGATCAGCATAATCCGGCCCCGACGCTGTTCGTCCGCTTCGCCGATTCCCAAACCGGCCATGCCTCTCCCGTTATCAAACCGAGCCTTTCTGTCGAGTTTGATTACGAAGGTGAACTGGCGGTGATTATCGGTTCTGCGGGGGAAAATATTTCCCGCGAAGATGCACTTACTCATGTCGCAGGATATAGCTGTTATATGGACGGCTCCGCCCGTGACTGGCAGCACACCTGGTTTACCGCCGGTAAAAACTGGCCGCAAACCGGTGCGTTCGGACCGTGGATGACCACCGCCGATGAGATCCCCGACCCGCATACCCTGGCGATCCGCACCTGGCTGAACGGCCACATGGTGCAGGACGACAACACCCGCAGCATGATCCACAAAGTCGCCGAACTGATTGAGTACATCAGCACCTTTACCTCGCTGAGTGCCGGTGACGTGATCATTACCGGCTCACCGGGCGGCGTGGGTAAAAAGCGCGTACCGCCGCTGTTTATGAAACCCGGCGACCGTATCGAAGTAGAAATCGAAAAGATTGGTCATCTCAGCAATATGATCGTCGCAGCAGACACGAAGGTTGCCGCCAGCCGTCAGGTGAGTCATGCCCAGGCAGCCCACTAACCGGTTAACACTGACCGAACTGGCCGGGCATTCAGCCCGGCGTTTTAAACATCGCTTTGACTTACAGCCGACATCAGGAACGCATTATGTTCAGCCGTGACCAACCGGACTTTCATGTCATCAGTGTCAGCCAGCCGCCGGAAGGCATGCTGGAGGATATCCGCACCCTGTTGCAGCAAAGCCAGTTAGGCATGGATGACGACATTGAGCAGTTCGTGGTGGCCTGCTCCGGCCGCCGGCTGGTCGGCTGTGCCGGTCTGGTCAGCAACACTATCAAATGCGTCGCCGTGGCCGCCGACTGGCGCGGGGAAAATCTCAGCGCCAGATTGCTGGGTGAAGTGGAAAATCTGGCGGTGTCCGGCGGCAAATTCCATTTATTTCTCTATACGCGGCCATCGAATCTGCAGCGCTTTCGCGGCTGCGGATTTTACCCGCTGGTGCAATGGGACGACGTTGCCGTGCTGATGGAAAACACGCCGGTGGGCATCAGCCATTATTGCCGCGGGTTGCAACGCCATCATCACAGCGGCCAGCGCATCGGTGCCGTGGTAATGAATGCCAACCCGTTCACCCTCGGGCATCGCTTTCTGGCAGAACAGGCAGCGGCAACCTGTGACTGGTTGCATGTGTTTGTGGTGAGCGAAGATGTGTCGTATTTCCCGTTTAAAGAACGTCTTGAAATGGTCCGTCTGGGTGTCGCGGACCTGCCCAACGTGACGGTGCATGCCGGTTCTGAATACCTGATCTCCCGCGCAACTTTTCCCGGCTATTTTCTCAAGGACGCCGGGCTGGTGAATCAGGCGTGGAGTGTGATGGATTTGCTGATTTTTCGTCAGTACATCGCACCGGCGTTAGGCATTACCCACCGTTTTGTCGGCAGCGAGCCTTTCTGTCCGGTGACCCATCAGTACAACTGCGACATGCATGACTGGCTGGAAGCGCCCGCACGCCTGGCGTCGCCACCGCTGAAGGTGATTGAGTTGCCGCGCAAACGTCACGCCAGCGGCCGGGCCATTTCGGCCTCAGAAGTGCGTGCGCTGCTCCGGGCGCATCAGTTACCGCGCATCCGGGACATTGTTCCGCTCAGCACTTATGTACACCTTGAACAACACTATTCCGCCACTGCGCCCGCAGAACCGGCGCATGACGATGTCCTTATTATTTCACCCTCACTTTGTTAACAGCAGGAAATATTGATGAAAATTGTGAAGGAGGCGCTGGCAGGCACGGTTGAATCCAGCGATTTACTGGTAAAAATCGCCCCGGCCAGTGAGCTGAATGTGGTGATCAGCAGCGAGGTCGCCAAACAATTTGGCGACCAGATCCGCAGTGTGGTGAATGACACGCTGAGTGCACTCGGCGTCATCGCGGGTTTGGTGATTATCGAAGACAAAGGTGCGCTGGATTGTGTGATCCGCGCCCGGGTACAAAGTGCAGTACTGCGTGCAGCACAGGCTGAAGAGATTAACTGGGAGACATTACGATGAAAAAACTCCGCCGCAGTATGCTGTTCCTGCCGGGGTCCAGCGCCGCCATGTTATCCACGGCATTTATCTATCGCCCTGACTCCATCATGTTTGATCTGGAAGATGCCGTTTCGCTGCGCGAAAAAGACACCGCGCGTATTCTGGTATTTCATGCCCTGCAACACCCGATGTATCGCGATATTGAAACCGTGGTGCGCATCAATCAGCTCAGCACCCCCTTTGGCCTTAAAGATCTCGAGGCCGTAGTGCGGGCGGGCGTGGATGTGGTGCGCTTACCCAAAACCGATACGCCGGAAGATATTTTTGAGCTGGAAGCGCATATCGAACGCATCGAGAAAGACTGCGGTCGCGAAGTTGGCTCCACCAAAATTATGGCGGCCATCGAATCGGCCATTGGTGTGATTAACGCCGTGGCGATCGCCCGCTGCTCGCCGCGTCTGATCGGCATCGCGCTGGCGGCTTTCGATTATGTGATGGACATGCAAACCGAGCGCGGCGACGGTACCGAACTGTTTTATGCCCGTTGCGCCGTGCTGCACGCGGCACGCGCCGCCGGAATTGACGCCTTCGATGTGGTGTATTCCGACATCAACGATGAGGCCGGTTTCCTGCGTGAAGTGGAACTGATCCGCAAGATGGGCTTTAACGGCAAATCCCTGATCAACCCGCGACAGATTGAGCTGCTGCATAACGCTTACGCACCGACGCAGGAAGATGTCGACTATGCGCACCGCGTAATTGCCGCCGCAGAGGAAGGCGAGCGCAAGGGTCTGGGCGTAATTTCGCTCAACGGCAAGATGATCGATGGCCCGATCATTAACCATGCGCAGGTGGTACTGGAACGCGCCAGTGCATCCGGCATCCGTCGCTAGCCCTCAATTTTGCACAGGAATATCAAGATAATGAGTCATTTAACTGAAACTTTGCACAGCCTTTATCCGCAGCTCAGGCATCTGACTGCCTTTGACGGCGCGCACCGCAATACGCCGTATCTTTCCGATCCCGATGCCCGCCTGCACCGTAAACTTTGCGATTCACTGGAACAGGCGATCGCCCGCAGCGGCCTGAGAGACGGCATGACCATTTCCTTCCACCATGCTTTCCGTGAAGGTGATCAGGTCATTAATAACGTCGTCGCCACACTGGCGAAGCTCGGTTTTAAAAACCTCACGCTGGCGTCCAGTTCGCTGATGACCTGCAACGATGCGCTGATCGAACCTATCCGCAACGGCGTCATCACCCGTATTTATACCTCCGGGATGCGTGGCAAACTGGCCGATGCCATTTCTCACGGGCTGATGGAAGAACCGGTACAAATCCATTCGCACGGCGGGCGGGTTAAATTATTGCAGGACGGCGAGCTGAAGATTGATGTCGCGTTTCTCGGCGTGCCATGCAGCGATGAATTCGGCAATGCCAACGGCACGCACGGTAAATCCTGCTGCGGTTCGCTGGGCTACGCGATGGTGGATGCACAGTTCGCCAGAACCGTGGTGCTGCTGACCGAAGAACTGGTGCCCTTCCCTAATATGCCCGCCAGCCTGGTACAGGATCAGGTGGATTACATCGTTAAAGTCGATCAGGTCGGCGATCCGGCAAAAATCAGCGTCGGCGCAGCGCGGGTGACCAGTAATCCGCGCGAACTGATGATCGCCCGCACGGCGGCTGAAGTCATCGAATACTCCGGCTATTTCAAGCCGGGCTTTTCAATGCAAACCGGTTCCGGCGCAGCGGCTACGGCCTGCACCCGTTTCATGGAAGAGAAAATGGAACGCAACCAGATCACCGCCCGTTTTGCCCTCGGGGGCATCACCGGCAGTCTGGTGGATTTACATGAAAAAGGCCTGATTGAAACGTTGCTGGATACGCAATGTTTCGACGGTCAGGCTGCGGCGTCACTTAGCCGTAACCCGCAGCATATCGAGATTTCTACCAACGTTTATGCCAATCCGGGAGCCAAAGCCGCGAGCTGCGATCAACTGGATATTGTCATTCTGAGTGCGCTGGAAATTGACACCGGCTTTAACGTTAACGTGATCACGGGTTCCGACGGCGTTATGCGTGGCGCGTCCGGCGGTCATTGCGATGTCGCCAGTGCGGCCAATCTGACCATTGTCGTCGCGCCTTTACTGCGCAGCCGAATTCCGACAGTCGTACGTCGCGTCACCACCCGCGTCACACCGGGGGAAAGCATCGATGTGCTGGTGACTGACCACGGCATCGCCGTCAATCCGGCACGTCCTGAAATCCGTCAGCGGCTGGAAGAGGCTGGCATGAAAATCATGGACATCGAAGCGTTGTATCAGCGGGCGATTTCCCTGACCGGCGAACCGAAACCAATTGAATTCACTGACCGTGTGGTGGGCGTTATCCGCTATCGCGACGGCAGCGTGATCGACGTGGTTCATCAGGTAAAAGAGGACGCATAATGACCATCATGACGCCTGCGGATGCAGGCGTCAGCCTGGAGGATTTGCTGGCAGCAAAGGAACTGCGTGCCAAACGGCAAACCGACTGGCTGACTCAATTCTCACAACCGCTGATTTCACTCACCCTGGTGACGCCGGGGCCGGTGAAAGACTCCGTGGCCTGGCGTCAGGTGATGCGCGAGGCGTTGCAACGTGCCGAAGTTATGCTGCTGCAACACGGCTGGCCGGTGCTG
Source organism: Rahnella sp. GSA61A (assembly GCF_019969905.1). Classification (NCBI taxonomy): domain Bacteria; kingdom Pseudomonadati; phylum Pseudomonadota; class Gammaproteobacteria; order Enterobacterales; family Yersiniaceae; genus Rahnella; species Rahnella sp. GSA61A. The sequence goes on from NZ_JAHXYO010000009.1 coordinate 67,902, forward strand.
AAACATCAGGTTTTCTGGCTGCCGACCGGCGCCGAAGCATTCTGGTGCGTGGCACATCCTGCGCCGGAAGTGAAAGCGGCCACGGTTGAACTGGAACAATCGCATGCCCTCGGGCGTTTATGGGATTTCGATGTGATCTGCCCGCAGGCGGGTGTTGTTGGCCGCCGTTCGCTGGACAATGCCAGCCGCCGCTGCCTGATTTGCGACGGTCCTGCGCATGCCTGCGCCCGTTCACGTCAGCACCCGCTCGTGGACGTTATCGCTAAAGTGGAGGCACTGATTGATGGCTGGCACCGCACGCGCTGAACACCCTGCCTGCACGGACATCGCCACGCTGGCGGCAGAGGCACTGCGCCGTGAAGTGTGGCTGACGCCCAAACCGGGACTGGTCGACAGCGCCAATAACGGCTCGCACCGCGACATGGATTTACCTCTGTTTCTGCGCAGCATTGACGCCATCACGCCCTGGCTGCATCAGTTTTTCGCCCTTGGTCAGCAGGATTTCCTGCAACCGGCGCAGGCGATGCTGACGCGCATCCGCCCGACCGGAATAGCCTGCGAACAGGCGATGTTCGGTGCCACACAAGGCGTTAATACGCATAAAGGCGGCATCTTTTCACTGGGATTATTGTGCACCGCCGCAGGCAGGCTGACCGGCCAAAGCCAGCCACTGACCCGCCACCGCTTATGCGCTGAAGTGGCCGCCATGACGCAAGGGCTGGTTGAACGTGAATTGCAAAGCTGCCGCCAGCCGGTGACTGCCGGGGAACGGCTGTTTATGGCGCACGGCATGACCGGTGCCCGTGGTGAAGTGCAGAGCGGGTTCCTCACTTTGCGACGTCACGTTTTTCCGTACTGGTATCAGGAAAGCCATTCCGGGCGCCGCAGTCTTAATGCTTTGCTGCGCCTGATGGCCTATAACCCCGATACCAATCTGGTAGCACGCGGCGGGCTGGACGGATTACATTTCGTGCAGGACTACGCCCGCCGGTTGCTGATAACGGGCTGGAAGACAGAGGATTTGCAGCAGATGGACCGCGCCCTGATCGCCCGCAATCTCAGCCCTGGCGGCAGTGCTGATTTGCTGGCGATTGCCACCGTGCTGATGGCTTTCCCACAATGAATTCGTCCCCTGAATTCACCCGCATGCTGGTGCCCGGATTACGTGACAGCGAGGCCGGACACTGGCAAAGCCGCTGGCATGAGCAGCATCCGCACTGGCTGCGTATAAAACAGCGCAACTGGGCGCAGGTTGATCTCGAGGGCTGGATCACCGCCATCGATCGCGAGCAAAAACAGGCGACATCCCCGCTGCTGCTGATCGGCCACAGTTTTGGCGCGCTTGCCAGTCTGGTGTGGGCGAACCGTCATCCGCAACGCGTGGCGGGTGTCATGCTGGTCGCCCCCGCCGAGCCTGTGCGGTTCGGGCTTGGTGATGACATTCTCCCTGCACCGCTGGCCGTGCCGGGGCTGCTGATCGCCAGCCATACCGATCCGCTGCTGACCTTTACCCGCGCGGAATTTTGGGCACAGGCGTGGCGCTGCGAGCTGGCAGATATCGGCGAAGCAGGACATATCAATGTGGAATCAGGATTCGGCGACTGGTCGTGGGGGCTGGCAAAACTGGAGGTGTTTGCCGCGCAACTGGCGGCAAACTTGTCGGATTAAATGCGCAATAATGCTTTCAGCGTGACGTTACTCAACAATGCGGGTTTGTGTGGTCGGCGCAGGCTGTGATTTCTGGCAGCACAGGAAAACCATCACCAGCAGCGGGATCCAGCCCAGCACGATGCCCAGCGTGATTTTCATCCAGACATAGGTTTCCGGTGAAGCGTATTGCATCAGGATCGTATTCAGCAGGCGCGAGACAATACCAGCCAGATAAACGCCACCAAACCACCAGCCGGAACGGTTGATGTCGTGCATACGCCGGACACCGACCGCCAGCAACGGTAATGCCGTCGCCAGCGCAAACAGGGTGTAAGCGACACCTGCATAGAAAATACTGTAAGGATTACCCGCCAGCGCGAACAGGAATGACACGCCCATCGTCAGCAAAATAATAATCAGCAAATTGCCCAGCGCAAAGGTCCAGAACGCCTTGCGGCTCGCCCGACCACGGAAATCCACATACTTTTTCCAGCCCTGCACATAACACTGCCATAGCGTCATTTCATCACGTCCTTTTGCCTGTTCATCTGATGTTTCAATGGAAATTTCATTCTGCTTTTCAATAAGCCGGGAATTAAAGCGTTTTCTTACTGGCCCCGCAACTGCCGCGCCAGAAGATCGAGCTGATCGGCTATCTGATTGAGATCTTTATCCTGCTGCCCGGGCGCACGGGTCGAATTACGCACCACCAGTTTCGCAGGCAGAATTTTGGATGACATCACCTCCGCACTTTCGGCCAGTAAATGTTCAACCGCCTCTTTGCTCTGCAAATCGAGATCCAGTGACACGGTGGTCAGTGACGGATGGAAGAATGCGCTGTCGTACGTGTCATCGTAGCCAATGATCGACGCCTGCTGCGGAATGGCCACATTGTGCTGATGCAGCGCACTGATGACGCCCAGCGCCATCTGGTCATTGCCCACCAGCATGGCGGTGAATTGCGGAGTTTCACGCAAAATCTGCAACGCGCAGTAATAACCGCTTTTCGCACTCCAGTCGCCGTGGATGACGGTCACCGGCTGAATGCCCTTCTCTGCCAGCGTTTCCTGCCAGCTTTTCAGACGCAAACGGGAAGACACAGAATCTTCCGGCCCCGCCAGCAAGGCAAATTCCCGATGCCCTAAATCATGCAGATATTCCACGCTGGCACGCGACCCGTCAGCCGGATTAAAGCAGACGTTAAACACCGGACTGGTCGGGTCGACATCGAGAAACAGACACAGAATGTCGCGGTTGTTTTCATAAATCCGCTCAGCCTCGGCACTTTCCAGCGGGATGTTAATGATCATGCGGTCAACGCGTTGTGATTTCAGCTCGTTAATGGAGTCCTGAATGCTCTGATTGACGTCCTCATCAATCATTGAAATCAACACCTGATACCCGGCCTGATGGGCATATTTTTTCACTGACGCCGCAATTTGCGACGGCGCGTGTAACGCCAGTGATGTGGTGACCAGTCCGATGGTAAAACTCTGCTTTCCAACCAGTTGCTGCGCCAGCCGGTTCGGCACATAGCGCAGAACTTCAATGGCCTGTTCGACCTTCAGACGCGTGGCATCTGAAACATTGGCCGATTTGTTTAATACCCGCGAAACCGTCTGGTACGAAACACCGGCATAGCGGGCAACATCTTCTAATGTCGAACTTTTTGATTTCATTCTTTCCCCACACAGCAGCCCGTGATTTTGCTCAATCTTATGATAATCGAGCCAACGTACGGGATCTCATTTAAAAGTTCAATCCGGGCGTTCGTTGCTGCATAAGTTATACGTTAACATTGCATATAATCGTGATTTACATCACTCCTGATTTATCATTAATTCATAAGTTGTAGACATATCTCACATTTCACAATATGTAAAATTGATCATTATTGTTTCTGGGTATCTTATAGATTTCGTAAATGTGAACGTCATACAATCATAAGGAAAAAAAATGAAACACAACTTACGCACTCTGGCTGTGGCGGTTTCCCTCGCCATCACAGCGGGCCCTGCTGTGGCAAATGATATTGATTTCCATGGATATCTGCGTTCGGGGCTGGGGGTTTCTGGCGGTGGCGGTCTGGAACAGTTCCAGAAAAACAAAGTCGGGCGTCTGGGTAACGAAGATGACACCTACGGCGAAGTCGAACTGGGCAGCGAAGTTTACAAGAAAGACGACGTGAGTTTTTACGTCGACTCGATGGTCAGTATGGTGTCTGACGGCTCCAATGATGATGAAAACACCCTGAATGATGATGCACAGTTCGGCCTGCGTCAGCTGAATCTGCAAATCAAAGGACTGGTGCCGTGGGATAAAGATGCAGTGATCTGGGGCGGTAAACGTTATTACCAGCGCCACGACTTACACATCATCGATACCAAATACTGGAACATTTCCGGTGCCGGTGCCGGTATTGAGAACCTGAAAATGGGTGAAGGTGCGCTTTCTCTGGCGTGGATCCGTGGCGATGCCAATGATGTGGATTACCGCGTGGATGGCAATAACGATGTGAACATTAACTACATCGACGTGCGTTATGCCGGGATCAAACCGTGGAGCGGTGCCTGGATGGAAATCGGTGCCGACTACGCCATGCCAAACCTGTCGCATGACCAGAAAGAGTACGGCGGCCTGTACGATGCGGATAACGGCGTGATGCTGACCGGTGAAATCAGTCAGGATATGTGGGGCGGCTATAACAAACTGGTGTTGCAGTACGCGGATAAGGGCCTGGCGCAGAACATGATTTCGCAGGGCGGTGGCTGGTACGATATGTGGAACTACACCAATGACGCCACCGGTTATCGTGGCATCATCACCGGTCTGATTCCGATCACCAGTAAGTTCAGCCTCAACCATGTGCTGACCTACGGCCATGCAGAAAACATTACGGATTACACCGACACGACTGAGCTGGTTTCTCTGGTAGGCCGCGCGCAATACCAGTGGACAGAATACGTGCGTACCATCGGTGAAGTCGGTACCTTCTATCAGAAAGATGATTACAAGAACGGCTCGAACTACAAGCAAGGCGGTCAGAAATATACACTGGCGATGGGTCTGGCAGCCGGTCCGGAGTTTATGTCACGCCCTGAATTGCGTGTGTTCGCGTCTTATCTGAATGATTCTGAGCATGGCGATACGTTTGACGACCATACCAAAGCGGATACGTGGAACTTTGGGGTTCAGGTGGAAGCCTGGTGGTAAATTTCCTTCATTCTTGAAGCTGTTGCTGCGTTGGCTGCGTTTACTCACCCGAATCACTGACTTCAGTCAGCTCATCGGGATTCGTTCACTTGCCGCCTGGCTACAACTCCAATAATTTTGGAAATGTGAAGTCATATTGTACAAAAAGAAATATCCTCATTGTTATACAGCGACAGATAAAAACTTAATTTCTCTTGTAGGGGATCGTTACGTTTTTTCTCCGCACAGCAGCATCATTATTATTTATAAAAAGCAGAAACAATAAAGGCAGCCTTGTGTCGGGCTGCCTTTATTTTTGGGATTATTTCAGCAACAGCGTTTAATTACTTTTCAGTCCAAACTTCTCAGTCATTAATTTCTTCAGGCTGTCGGATTGCTTACCGAATATCGCATGTACTTCCTGACCGATGATCACCACGCCAATCGCACCGGTCTGCTGGATAGCACCGGAGTTCACGCGCTTAAGTTCTTTTACCGTCACGCGCAGGCGGGTAATACAGGCATCGACATTCACAATATTATCGCGCCCGCCGAGTGCATCAATTAATAACGCCACGTCAGTCGATGGCGGAACTTCATTGTCAGGCGTTTTATTCTTCGCAGAGAATACATGCATAAAGTCTTTAATATTTACCATGATGAACACTCTCTTTCAGGAATGAAAAAAAACGTGCAACCGGGAAATCCTGATTGCACGTCGCTGTTAAAAATAATGGGTTAAGAAATAACAGATAAACGCCGCGACAGGATCTGACAACCGAATGCCGGAAGCGTCAGTGTGCGCGGTAATATACCGCCGTGAACCATATCGCGGTAATCATCCGGCAATGTCACCGTCTGGCTGTCGGCGGCATAGTTTTGCAGGAAGATAAATTCACTTTCACCGTCGGTGCGTCGTGCGGCAGTGACACCTTCAGGCAGATCGGTGGCTATCGCCCGTGGCAGCTTCATTTCTTTCGCCAGCGCGGTATAAAAATCGGCGTGGAATTGCTGATCGTTTCGGGAAGCCAGATAATACGCCTGCCCTTTGCCAAACAGATTCACGGTCACGGCGGGCGTGCCGGCGTAGAAATCGTCACCGTACGTCGCCAGTGCGGCCGCACCTTCCAGGTGGATCACTTCACACAATTCGCTGGCACGATACGGGCCGTTTAACCCCAGCGCATTGCCTTCAGTGCCGCTGACGCTGTTGTGCTGATCGTCGGTCAGGCTGTCGATTTCTTCCGCCCAGATACCCAGTACCGGACGCAACGGTCCAGGGAATCCGTTGAGGAAACACAAATCGCTTTCGTTAACGATACCGCTCCAGTAAGTCGCGACGAACCGCCCGCCGGCCTGCACGAACGCGGTGATCCGCTCGCCGACGCCTGCCCTCACCATATACAGCATCGGCGCAATCACCAGGTCGTAACCGGTTAAATCGCAATCGGCATTGATCACATCGACCGCAATGCCCTGCGACCACAGTGCGCGGTAATGTCCGGCAACCGTGTTTTCATATTCCAGTCCCTGATTGCGCGGCCCGAGGGAATCGTCCATCGCCCAGCGGCTTTCCCAGTCGAAGATAATTGCCACTCTGGCTTCTACGCGGCTGCCCGCCACCGGAGCCAGCGCCGATAGAATCCCGCCCAGTTCCGACACTTCGCGGCCGACACGGGTATCGATATGCCCGACGTGATCGACGACCGCGCCGTGGAATTTTTCTGACGAACCGCGGCTTTTACGCCACTGGAAATACTGCACAGAATCCGAACCATGAGCGACCGCCTGCAAAGAAGACAGAATATGCATGCCCGGCTTTTTCAGTTTGCTGACCGGCTGCCAGTTGGTGAAACTCGGTGTCGATTCCATCAGCACAAACGGCTGTCCCTGTTTCAGCGTCCGCATTAAATCGTGATACATCGCAGTGTACGCCGCCAGACCGATATCATCTTTGCGGGTATGCCACATCGGATAGCTGTCCCACGAGATGAAATCCAGCACGCTGGCGAGTTTCCAGTAATCGTAATCGTAGAAATACTCCATGAAATTGGTGGTCGCCGGTAACGCCGGATTCTCCGCTTTGAGCGGGCGGATTTCCTCGCTGCAAAAACGCGTGACCTGATCGGTGTTAAAACGACGCCAGTCGAGATTCAGGCCGTGAATGCCGCTTTCGCCCTGCGGCGACGGCGATTCGATCTGCGCCCAGTCGGTATAGGTGTGGCTCCAGAAAGTGCTCCACCAGGCTTGATTCAGCGCATCGAGCGTGACGTAACGGGCTTTCAGCCAGTCGCGGAAACGGGTCTGGCAGTAATGGCAATGGCACTCGCCGCCGTATTCGTTGGAAATATGCCAGCCAATCACCGCCGGATGATGGGCGTAACGCTTCGCCAGCGCACTGTTCATCAGTTGCACTTTTTCGGCATACACCGGCGAACTCATACAGTGATTGTGACGCCCGCCGTGCAGTGCTTTTACGCGGTCACGCCCGACACGCAGAACTTCAGGATACTTTTGCGACATCCACGCCGGACGTGCGCCGCTTGGTGTGGCAAGAAATACCGAGATGCCATTTTCATGCAATTTGTCCAGCACCTGATCCAGCCAGCCAAAGGTAAAATGACCTTCTTCAGGCTCCAGCGCTGACCAGCTAAAAATTCCGACTGACATGACATTACAGCGCGCCTCTTTCATCATTTCGACATCGCGAATCAGCACATCGGGGCTTTCCAGCCACTGTTCCGGGTTGTAATCCGCACCATGTAATAGCCCGGAAATCTTACTGCTCAGAAGAGGAAATTTCGTCATGCTTGGGTCCTTAGGAACTTTAAGAAATATCAACTCCCCGGCCAATCAAGCCGGGGAAAAAGGGATTAATTGAAGACTTTGATGGAAGGAAGAACCTGACCGTCACAGCTGAACAACGCCTGATTTTCGCGGGCATTGCCCTCTTTCCAGTGGTCGTTGATGTAGGTCATCCCGGCCGGGGTCGCCCAGCCTGCGCCGTCAACGGCGATCCAGGTCGGTTCCCAGTAGAACAGACCCTTGCCGCGATGATCCGGCACCGCGACCAGGCTTTTGATCATGTCGCTGAGGAAATCAGCCTGCCCCTGCACCGTGCCCGGATAGCCGCCGTCTTTGGCTTCTTTTTCGGTAAAGCTGTTTTCAGCCGCATCACAGTTTTTGGTGGTATAGCCGTAAGCCACTTCCACCACGATCACGTCTTTGTTGTAGCGCTTGCTGATGTCGTCCATGTTGGTCTGCAACGCGGAAACCGGACCGTTCCAGTAGGTATAAAATGACAGGCCAATCACGTCGTAAGGCACCTTGCGCTGATTAATTTCATCGAACCACCAGCGGAAGGTGTCGTTCTTAGTGCCTTCGGCCAGATGCAGCATGATTTTGATATCAGAAGGATTTTTTTCATCCGCACGCACACCGGCAATCGCCGCATTCAGCAACCCGGCCAGACGGTCAAACTCCCCGCCGCCTGCGCCCCAGCTTTTGCCTTCAGGCCATAAAATGCCGCCGTTCATTTCGTTGCCGACCTGCACCATATCCGGCACGGTGCCTTGTGCACGGAATCTGGCGATCACCTCGCGGCTGTAATCATGAATGGCAGTTTTCAGTTGCGGATAATCCATTTTCTCCCAGCTTTTTGGCTTGAACTGTTTACCCGGATCAGTCCAGAAATCGCTGTAATGGAAATCGAGCAGGATTTTAAAACCCTGCGCTTTGGCGCGCTTCGCCAGCTCCAGCGTGGTGGCCAGATCGTTATTACCGCCACCGTACGGATGCCCCTGCGCATCTTTCGGATCCACCCACAAGCGCAGACGCACGTAGTTGAAACCGTTTTGTCTGAGGATCACCATCGCGTCGGTCTGCTTGTGGTTTTGATCAAAGAACTTACCGCCGTGTTTTTCGACGTCAATCAGCGTCGAGATATCCGCACCTTTGATGAAATCCGCCGGGACGTTGGCGACTTTTTTAATCACCACCTCCTCCGCCACCGTTGAAAATGACACCGCCAGCAGCACGCAGGCCATTGCGCTTTTGTTGAAAATCTTCTTAGAAAAGAAAGTCATCGGATTATCCTTTTGTACTGCCAGCCGTCAGGCCGGAAACGAAGTATTTTTGTAAAGCCAGATAGAAAATGGCGACAGGCACGGCGATCAGTACCGCGCCTGCGGCGTACATGGTGTAGTTGGCACCCATTTTTTGCGCGACCAGGTTGTACAGACCAATCGGTAGGGTGTACTTATCTGGCGTGCGTAAAATGGTGCTGGAAAGAATGAAATCACCCAGCGGTCCGGTGAAGGAAAACAGCGCGATCACGGCCAGAATCGGCTTGGACAAAGGCATGATGATTTCGATGAAAATGCGGAAATTGCCCGCGCCGTCCATCCGCGCTGATTCATCCAGATCTTTCGGAATGGCGTCGAGATAGCCTTTCATCAGATAGGTGTTCATCGGGATCATGCCGCCGACGTAAATCAGCACCAGTGCCAGATGACTGTTGATAAGCCCGAGTAACTGCGCCAGCACAAAGATGGCGATCAGCGCGGAAAACTGGGGGATCATCTGCAATAACAGAAACAACATCAGCCCGTCTTTGCGGCCTTTAAAGCGAAAACGCGAGAAGGAATAGGCGGTGAAACTGACACAAATCAGGGTCAGGATCATGGTCAGAAAACTGATTTTCATCGAGTTCCAGTACCAGCCGACATAATTCACTTCGCCGTTAAACAGGTCTTTGTAATGCTGGAACGAGACGTTCTCCGGAATAATCGACGTGCTGAGCAGGCTGTTACCGGCATTCAGTGATGCGCCGACGGTCCAGATCAGCGGATAAATAATGATCACCGCCACAATCAGCAACAGGAAATAACTCAGCCCGAGGCGGATAAACCGGTTTCTTTTAATACTGCTGTTCTTACTCATGCCCTTCCCCCGGTTACGCCATATCATCTTGTTTAAATGAATTGGTTGAGCGGAATTGCCACAGAGCAATACCGACCACAAATATCGACAGCAAAATCGTAATGGTCGCGGCAATGGCATATTGTGAAGATGACATGGTGAGTTTATATATCCACGACACCAGAATATCCGTTCCGCCTGCATTCGAACCGGCCACTGCCGGGCCGCCGTTATTAAACAGATAGATAATATTGAAGTTATTAAAGTTGAAGGTGTATTGCGTGATAATAATCGGCGCAATGGAATATAAGACCAGCGGCAATGTAATGGTTTTAAGTTTCTTCCAGGTACTGGCACCATCCATTGTCGCGGCTTCATATAAATCGTTCGGAATGGCCTGCAATACGCCGGTAGTCATGGCAAACACAAACGGGAAGCCCAGCCAGGTCTGCATCAGGATCAGCGCCGTTTTGGTCCAGAACGGATCGGTCAGCCAGGCTTTAGGCTCAATGCCTAAGGCAGCCAGAATGCCGTTATTGATGACACCGAATGAGTCATTGAACATGCCCGCAAACACCAGAATGGTGACAAAACCCGGCACCGCCCACGGCAAAATAAGCACGGTGCGGATCAGCGCCTTGAAGCGCAAATCTTTCTGGTTCACCAGAATTGCCAGCATCACGCCAACCGTACATTGCAGCGTGGTCGCCAGCACGGTCCAGACCACCGTCCATTGCAATACATCCAGCAAGGTCGAACGCCAGATATTGAGCGTGAAGATATTAATAAAGTTTTTGAACCCCACCCAGTCGACTAATTTAGCCGGCGGCGTGTGGTATAAATTATAATTGGTAAAAGCAATGGAGAAGCCGAATATAATCGGGAAGACCACCACAAACACCAGCAAAATAAAGCCCGGCGTAATCATCAGATAAGGGAAACCTTCACGCAGCAGCAAATGATATTGCTTGCGCACGCTGGGTAATTCCATCCCCTGGTCGCGGCGTTTACCATTTGCCCACGCATCGCGCAGACTCCAGTAATAAAAGGCCACGCCGAACGCGCCAATCAGCAGGCTGATAATGCCTTTGGCGAGCAGAAATATCGAATTATCACGCGGCACTTCTTCGCCCAGTGTATATAAACCCCATAATCCCTGACGCAGGAAATCATAGAAGACGCCGGCGAAACAAATAAGAATGATAAAAAACAGTATTCCCTTGGCCCATTGCCGGTTATAAAACTGCCCAAAACCGGGGATCAGCGCCACAGCCAGCGCCACCGGTGCATGGTGGCTGGCAGAGAGTGGCGCCTGGTTTTCCTCATGAAGACGCATAGACACAAAGATGTTCCTTTCACTGGTGAGGGAGTGAAATCACTCCCTCCGGTCAGACATACGTGGGTTTCAGCAGGCGTTGCCGGTTATTCGTTGCTGGCTTTCGCCGCTTCGATTTGCATCTGGATATTTTTCACCGCGTCGTTCAGCGCGGCATCAACCGGCTGTTTGCCAGTCACCCCCAACTGGATGCCGTTGTTCGCAGGCCCCCAGACTTCCTGCATTTCAGGTACACCCGGCATCGCCGTGGCGCGGGTAGACTGTTCGGCCACCGCGTTGGCTTTCTCATCATTTTTGATCATCGGATCATTAACCAGCGCCGTCAGTGCCGGGATTTCCTTGGTCACTTCGTAGCGCACTTTGGCGTACTTCGGCTGGTTGATGAAGGTGATGAATTTTTCCGCCAGCGGTTTTTGCTTGCTGTAGGTTGAAACCGCATAACCTTTTACGCCGAGGAAAGAACTCATCGGTTTGCCGTTTGGCAACAGCGGCAGCGCTTTCACGCCATAGTTAATGCCAGCAGCTTCATACGGCTGGAAGGCCCAGGGACCGGTGATCACCGCAGCCGCTTTCTTTTCAGTAAACAGCGAGTCGATGGCGTTCAGGCCGTTATCGCCGACAATCCCTGCCGGGAATAACCCGTCAGCATAGAATTTCTTCAGGTAAGTAATGGCTTCAATGCTGCCCGGTTTATTCAGGCCGATATCTTCAACGTTGATTTCGCCTTTAGCATCCTTACCGAATATATAGCCGCCCATCGAAGCCATCGCGCCGTAGGCGTAATACACTTCGTCAAACTTGGCTAACAGACCATATTTACCTTTCGCCCTTTCGGCTTTGGAGAAGGTGTAATACTCGTCGAACGTTGCCGGTGCCTGTGGCAGTAAATCTTTGTTGTAAATCAGCACCAGCGTTTCCACCGCTTTCGGCACCCCATAGGTCTGGCCTTTAAGCTGGAAGGCGTTCAATGCTGGCGGCGTAAAGCTCGCAAGAAACGCTTTGTCGAGATTCAGCGGCGCCAGTAAACCCTGTACCACTGCCGTGCCCAGCTGATCATTGGGGATCACGACGACATCGGGGCCAATGCCTGCCGGACCATCCAGACGTAATTTCTCCGTTTGTTGTGCATAAGGCGTTTCCTGCACCACGACTTTGACGTTGTTCTCTTTTTCAAAATCTTTCACCGCGTCGGAAATACCGGAAGATTTCTTAATATCTTCCCAGACAAGTAACTGTCCCTCTGCTGCCCGGACGGCCTGGCTGCTGAGACTTAATGACATCAGTACCAGGGCAGTAAGGTGGGTAATTTTCATTGTCGCTCCTGAATGTGAAGGTATAACATTTTTGTAGGGTACGTAACGACAGTCAGTCAACACTTTATACAAACAACCCTTTAAAATCTGATTTAGTAATGATGAATGTCGCCTTAAAAACTATGTTATACGTTAAACTTACACACCATAAATCACTACAAAAAGATGCGCATTGTGTGATCTTCTCTCCAAAATTCAAACCCGCCTGTGCAAACGCTTACACAAGGTGGTTATAGTCCGAAACATCAGCGGTATGAATTCTTCATGAGGTCAAACATGTCCAGCATCAGACTTAAAAATGTGGTCAAGCGTTTCGATAAAACAGTGACGTTGCATGGCATCAATATTGATATTGAAGACGGCGAGTTCACCGTTTTCGTCGGGCCGTCGGGGTGCGGGAAATCCACCCTTCTGCGCATGATTGCCGGGCTGGAAGATATTACGGAAGGAGACGTTTACATTGGCGAGCAACGGGTGAATGACGTCGACCCTTCACGCCGTGGCGTGGCGATGGTGTTTCAGTCTTACGCGCTGTATCCGCACATGACCATTGCGGAAAACATGGGTTACGGGCTAAAAGTCAACGGCGTACCGAAAGAGGAAATTCGTCATCAGGTGGAGATGGTTGCCAAAACCTTGCAGCTTTCTCATTTGCTGGACAGAAAACCGAAACAGCTTTCCGGCGGTCAGCGCCAGCGCACCGCGATTGGTCGTGCGATTGTGCGAAATCCGCAAGTGTTTATGTTTGATGAACCGCTGTCTAACCTGGATGCCGAGCTGCGGGTGGATATGCGTTTACACATTTCCAAGCTGCATCAGGAACTGAAAACCACCATGGTGTACGTGACGCACGATCAGACCGAAGCCATGACGCTGGCCGATAAAATCGTGGTGATGAATTACGGCAAAGTCGAGCAGACAGGCGCGCCGATGGATCTGTACTACAACCCGGTGAATCAGTTTGTGGCCGGATTTATCGGCTCGCCGAAGATGAATTTTCTGCCTGCAGAGGTGCTGAGCTGGCAGCCGGAGCGGCTCGAAGTGCGCCTGACACCGGAGAAGACGCTGACGCTGGCGCTGAACACCAGCGAACTGGCAGCAGGCGATAAAGTGACGCTCGGCATCCGACCTGAACATCTGCTGTCGCAGGAAACTGAAAACGTGCTGGAATTTAACTGCGAAGTGGTTGAACGGCTGGGCAACAGCACCTATCTGTTTGGTCAGTGTTATGGCACCGACGGTTTCAAAATGCTGCTGCCGGGCGATATGGCGTTCAATCCTTATCAGAGCCTGACCACCTGGTTCGATGCTAAACGTTGCATGGTATTCAGCGAAGACGGTCTGCGCATCAGCGCACCGAGCCTTTCACATCTGCATTAATGTTGTCAGACCGCCCGCTGCGGCGGTCTCCTCCCGCACTTTCCCCGCTAAAGGGCTTTCCCCCATCAGATTCATTTACACCCTTTCCTTTATGCAGGGCTTTTGCGCCGCATAAAGGAAAGGGGCTTACCGGGACACTTCACCTCCCGGCAGTTTCAGTGCTATATCTCTTTATCATGATTTTCAGATAAGGGATCCCCATGCCATTGCAATGCCGCATTCTTGATGATTACCAGAACGTTTCCCTTTCGCTGGCTGACTGGCGCTCACTGGCACCGCAGGTGGAATGCCAGGCGCTGACGGAACATATTGCTGATGAAAATACCCTCGCTGAAACCCTGAAAGACGCCGATATCGTCGTGATTATGCGTGAACGCACACCGTTCACCGCCGCGCTGTTTACCCGTTTGCCCAAACTGAAACTGCTGATCACCTCCGGTATGCGCAATGCCTCAATAGATCTCGCGGCGGCGAAAAAGCATGGCGTGACGGTCTGTGGCACCGGCAGCGGGCAGTCTGCGCCGGTTGAGCTGACATGGGCACTGATCCTCGGGCTGGCGCGGCATCTGATGACTGAAAATAATGCGTTTCGCCACAACGGCTCGTGGCAAAGCACGCTGGGTTTTGGCCTGAGCGGCAAACGTCTTGGTCTGCTGGGACTGGGAAAAATTGGTCAGAAGATGGCACATATCGCGCAGGCGTTCGGTATGGATGTGTGTGCGTGGAGCCAGAACCTGACCGCAGAACGCGCGGCGGAACAGGGTGTGACACTTTGCGCATCGAAAGAAGAATTACTGCAAACCAGCGATGTGGTGTCCATTCATCTGGTGCTCGGCGAACGCACGCGCGGCTTGCTGGGTGCGCAGGAACTGGCGCAGATGAAGCCCTCCGCCTTGCTGATTAATACCTCGCGCGCCGCGATTGTCGATCAACCCGCCCTGCTCAATGCGTTGCAAAAGGGTGTGATTGCCGGTGCCGGACTGGATGTGTTTGATGTCGAGCCGCTGCCGGCAGATCATCCTTTCAGAACGCAACCCAACGTACTGGCGACGCCGCATCTGGGCTACGTTTCAGACGGCAATTATCAGGTGTATTTCACCGAAGCCGTCGAAGACATTCAGGCGTTTCTGGCCGGAAAACCGGTACGCGTTTTGGAATAAGGTAAACAACAGGCGTAAAAAAACCGGGCATCAACCCGGTTTTTGTATTCGGTCGCGACGAAACTACTTGGTTTCGTTGGCTTTGATTTCGCCCATTGCTTTCAGCTTTTTGGACATTTCACGACGTTCTTTCGACAGGTCCGCATTGCGGATGATGTAATCATCAACGCGATCTTCATAGTCGCCGCGCATGCTGGCAATGATCGCCTGAATTTCGTCGATGCTCATACCTGGTTTGATGTAATCACTCAGGTTGTCGAGCAGCAGAACACGTTTCTGGTTGTCACGGATTTTCTTTTCGTTGTCAGCAATTTCGCGTTGTAATTTGTTTTTACGACGGAAAATGCGCACAAACTCCAGAACGTCCTGGAAACTCGGCTTATTGATATTGTCCATTTTAACACCTTCGATTAAGTTACACAGATTCAGTGACTGACTTGTCGCAACCGCTTGTCCTGCCTTAACTGTCAGCTAGCAGAAGAGTAGCAAAGATCGGGCTGCGCGCTCAGATAATCGTCCAATAACGCCATCTTACCCGTTTTAGGCCACAGACAAAAATCCCTTCATGCTTTCGGCGTTTTACCGCTGCTTATTTGAGCGTCTTCTTTTTGCATCGTCATGGTGATCAGGTCGCCCATAGCCCGCAGTTGTTCCGCTACCTGTGAACTCAGCCACACGTAGCCATACACCTGCGCTTCCAGATGATTTGCTGCATTCATTTCCGCCATCAGCGCTTTCAGCTCTTCCGCAGATTCGTTGAGCTGATGATTGATCGTCAGTTCGTCGCCTCGCGTGCCGTTCATCAGCATCAGACTGAGCTTTTCCAGCGTATTGAGCATCAGCAGTTGCGCACTGCGCAGCGTGCGGGCATTGAGCATCAGGAAATGGCTTTCGCGCGAACTCCAGTAGGCATCGGCCAGCAGTTCCAGCGTGCACAACAGATTACGGCTCAGG
Source organism: Rahnella sp. GSA61A (assembly GCF_019969905.1). Classification (NCBI taxonomy): domain Bacteria; kingdom Pseudomonadati; phylum Pseudomonadota; class Gammaproteobacteria; order Enterobacterales; family Yersiniaceae; genus Rahnella; species Rahnella sp. GSA61A. The sequence continues at coordinate 83,807 of NZ_JAHXYO010000009.1, forward strand.
GTCTGGATCGCATCAAACACTTCACGCGGAATATGCGATTCCTTACTGGCGGGAGCGAACAGAGCGCGCATCTTGACCATCTGCCCCATCGTCGTTTTCATTTTACCGTGCAGATGCGGGCGTTCGAGCATATTCGGCGATAACCACGCGCTGTAGAGTTTGTTCAGCGACATCAGGTAATCGGCCATCTGCATGCGCCAGTGAATAAACGCGCGCTGCGGATAAATACTGGCGAAAAGCAGCGCCAGCAGGGAACCGAAAATCACATCGCCGGAACGCCACAGCGCGGTATTCATATCGCCCGGCCCTGCGCCACACACCACCGCCAGCGTAATGCCGATCAGCAGCGCCATATACGGACGCTTGCCAAGGGTCAGATAGCCGCTGACAAACATCACAATCCCGCACCACACCAGCATCAGAGGAAAAGAGTACAGCTCGAGCCATAAGGCAATCAGCCCGGAAACGGAACCCAATACCGTGCCGGTAATGCGCTCCAGCACCCGCTGAAGCACGTTTCCCCAAAACGACATCGGTCCCATCACCACGACCAGGGTGATCAGCGGCCAGGTACCTTCGGGGATTTTCGTCAGACGGACAATCAGGAATGTCAGAATAAATGCCACCGCGATCCGCAGGGCGTGAGTCATTCTGTAATTACGGTAAATGACGTTATCCAGCGCAGAAATTTTCTTGTCGAGACGCACGTTGAGCCTGCCGTAAGGCGTAAATTCAAAGAAGGCGGTAGTTTAGCCGAGTTACCAGAGGGGATCACCCTGGTTTTTGTCAGGGATTTGGGGGATCGGTGCGGTATTGCGGAACAACGGGCCGATTTTGATGATGTGTTCCATGCCTGCGCATTTTGTCATGACTTCATTGTGGCGGATGGTATCCTAGTCGCCGTCGAGTTCATTCATTCCGCACTGATTAAGGTTATTTCCGTCATGTCAGACAAGCCGCAAAAAACTTTTTATTTTCATGATTACGAGACATTCGGTAAAAACCCGGCGCTGGATCGCCCGGCACAATTTGCCGGGGTGAGAACTGACGAAGATTTCAATATCATCGAAGAACCGCTGGTGATTTATTGCCGCCCTTCTGACGATTATCTGCCTGAACCTGAAGCGGTGATGATCACCGGTATTACGCCACAAGTGGCGCTGGAACGCGGCCTGATCGAAGCCGAGTTTACCGCGCAAATCCATAAAGCTTTCAGCGTGCCGGGCACCTGCATTGTCGGATATAACAATATCCGTTTCGACGATGAAGTGAGCCGTAATATCCTTTATCGCAACTTTTACGACCCGTATGCCTACAGCTGGCAGAACGGCAATTCCCGCTGGGATCTGCTGGATGTGATGCGCGCCTGTTATGCACTGCGTCCGGAAGGCATCAACTGGCCGGAAAATGATGACGGTTTTCCGAGCTTCCGTCTGGAACATCTGACCAAAGCCAACGGCATTGAACACGAAAATGCCCATGACGCGATGGCCGACGTCTACGCCACTATCGCTATGGCAAAGCTGGTGAAACAGGCGCAACCACGTTTGTTCAGCTTCCTGCTCGAGCATCGCAGCAAACATAAACTCAATACCCTGATCGACATTCCTGCCATGGCCCCGCTGGTGCATGTTTCCGGTATGTTCGGCGCGGCGCGCGGGAATACCGCGTGGGTCGCACCACTGGCATGGCATCCTGAAAACAAGAACGCCGTGATCATGTGCGATCTGGCCGGTGATATGTCGACGCTGTTAGATCTCAATCCTGATGAGATGCGCGAACGTTTGTACAGCCGCCGCGAGGCGTTGCAGGCCGGGCAATCTCCGTTGCCGGTCAAGCTGGTGCACATCAACAAATGTCCGGTGCTGGCACCGGCCAAAACACTGTTGCCGGAAAATGCCGAACGGCTGGGTATTGATCGTCAGCGTTGTCTTGAGAATTTGCAGTTACTGCGTCAGAACCCGCAGGTGCGCGAGAAAGTGGTCACGATGTTTGCTGAAGCAGAGCCGTTTACGCCTTCCGATGACGTAGACGCCCGCCTTTACGACGGCTTTTTCAGCGATGCCGATCGCGCGGCCATGCGCATCATTGTGGAAACCCGTCCGGAGAACCTTCCCGCGCTGGATCTGACCTTTAATGATTCCCGCATCGAACCGCTGTTGTTTCGTTTCCGCGCCCGCAACTACCCTGCCACGCTGACCGATGCCGAACAGAAACGCTGGATGTTGCATCGCCAGGAGAAACTGACGGACGAGCGTGTGCAGGCGTACATTTTAGAGCTTGAATCGCTCTATAACTTGCATGAGGGGGATGTTGAGAAGATGGCGCTTCTCAAGGCGCTGTTTGAATACGGGAAGAAACTGGTGGGTTAATTTTTGGGGATTCCCGAACAACCCCTTCCGGAATAGTGAGAATTTCGGTTTTTCAAAAGCAGTTCCCATGCGGCTTTTTGTGCCGAAACCGACGAGAGAGGAAAGTGCTTTTCCTCTCTCGACTCTCCTCGCTTTTTTCACTGCGCGCTTCGCTGGTCACAATGTTTCAGGTAGCACAGCGACAGGCTGGAAATCTTGCCGCTGCGCGGTTCCTTCTCTCGGTCTTCGAGCCACAGGTCTCGAAGCCGCTCCGTTCAGCAAGATTTCTGAACCGCCCGCACGATCTCAAATTCAAAGTCGGATTGTTTTTCATCTTTTAGAAAAGTGTATTGGCGTGATCAAAAATGGCACCGAATGAACGGTTCGAGACCCAAGGCTCGACACCTGAAATGAGGGAATCGCGAAGCGATGACATTTTACGCCACTCACTGTTGCCGGGAAATATGTCCGTCATGCCTGCGGAAGCGCGTGTTGAAAAAAGCGGGGGGAATGCAAAGGGGGAAAGCACTTCCCCCTTTGTTCGGTTTCGGCGCGACACATTCAATAATCACCGTTCGTGAGAAACCGAAATATTCTCGATCAGATTTGAAAAGTCGCAATCACAGCAACCTCTGCAAAGTAGAGCCGCCATTGCAGCGGCCTTTCTGCAAAGAAAGTTTCCTGCCCTTTTCAAAGGGCAAAAATTACGCTTCCGGCGCAATCTCACCGCTCATCTGCGGTGGCTGCTTACGAAACGCATTGGTGATGAACGCCAGATATCCGAGGCCAATCGCGCCCCAGACTAAGCCCAGAGTCATCGAACTCGATTCCAGATTCAGCCACAACGCACCGACGGTCAGCGCACCAATCACCGGCAGGATCAGGTAACTGATGTGATCTTTCAGCGTACGGTTACGTTTTTCACGGATGTAGAACTGTGAAATTACCGACAGGTTCACGAAGGTGAACGCCACCAGCGCACCGAAGTTAATCAGCGCGGTCGCTGTCACCAGATCAAAGGTTATCGCAGACATCGCCACAACACCGACCAGCAATACGTTGAACGTCGGGGTACGCCATTTCGGATGCACGTAACCGAACAGTTTTTCCGGGAACACGCCATCGCGGCCCATTACGTACAGCAGACGGGAAACACCCGCATGTGCGGCCATGCCTGATGCCAGAACGGTTACACAACTGAAACACAGAATGACGGACTGGAAGAACTTACCTGCCACGTACAGCATGATTTCAGGCTGAGACGCGTCCGGATCTTTAAAGCGCGAGATGTCCGGGAAATACAGTTGCAGGAAGTAAGACACCACCACGAAGATGATGCCGCCAATCAGCGCGGTCAGGAAAATCGCTTTCGGAATGACTTTGCCTGCGTTTGGCGTTTCTTCTGACAGTGAACTGATACCGTCAAATCCCAGGAATGAGAAGCACAGAATGGTCGCACCGGTAATCATCGGCACTACATGCGCATTTTCACTGAAGAACGGCTTAGTGGTTGCCAGCGTACCCATCCCCTCGCCCATATAAACGCCACGGACTAACAGACCCAGGAACACCACCATGATCGCCACCTGCACCACAACGATAATGCTGTTCAGGTTCGCCACAATCTTGATGCCGCGCAGGTTGAAGGCGGTCATCATGCCGACCAGCGCCACCACAAATATCCATGACGGCACGCCAGGGAAAATGGCTTCCAGATAGATTTTCGCCAGCAGGATGTTGATCATCGGCATGAACAGGTAGTCCAGCAGTGATGACCAGCCGACCATAAAGCCGACGTGCGGGCTGATAGCTTTTTGCGCGTAAGTGTAAGCAGAACCGGCAGACGGGAAACGCTGCACCAGTTTGCCGTAGCTCACGGCAGTAAACAGAACGGCGATCAGCGCGAAGATGTACGCTGTCGCGACGTGACCATCGGTCAGGCCGGAAACAATGCCGAACGTATCGAAAATGGTCATCGGTTGCAGATAGGCAAGCCCCATCATGACAACCTGAACCAGTGTCAGGGTTTTACGCAGTTGTACACGCTGAGTGGCCGGAGCGGCAGATGCATTAGCAGACATGGTTCAGCCCTCCCTGAATTGCAGACACCGGGCGCTTAAACGCCTCTGAAAGCAACGTACAGGGAAAACTTCGGGAGTTATTACCAGTAAACGGGGGGTAGATCTTCACGTCGCTGAACGCGGAGGTGAAGGCTGTGCGAATGTGACCGCAGCTGACAGAAGCACCGGCAGGCACCGGTACAGGTTTGAAGTATTGCCCCATATTACATTTCCTCATAGTGGCGACCGTTTTTAATTTGGGATCGCACACGAACCTTGTTATCTATCCGGATCTGGGTCCGGCCTCTGTTGAATTAGTTTGGGTACTGCATATACAAAAAAAATAACCGGCGCCTTTAAGCGTCGGTTATCTGCAGTGCGGCGTATTTTGCACAAATCACGCATGAATGACAACATTCACAGGCGTTGCGTTACAAATTCTTTTCCAGTATTGAACATAATGCGCGTATTCGTTAACCGTGCTACGCGTTGCGGAGCATCCAGTCTATCTCCGTTTCCGTCACCCTTCTCTCGAACTGCAACAGTTCATCGGATTTACAGGTGTGATAGACGTGTGAGAAACGTTCGCCGAGGATTTTCTTCAGCGCGGGCTGATCGTCAAAATCATACAGCGCATCGCTCTGGCGGATAGGCAGCGGAATACCTTCCTGTTCCAGACCGTTACCGGTGACCGGTTCGGGTAATGGCAAATCGTTGTCCAGACCATACAGCATGCCCGCCAGTACGGTGGCGACCACTAAATACGGGTTAGCATCGGCACCGGCCACGCGATATTCCACGCGGTGATCGGCGGTTCCGCTGCAAGGAACACGCAGGGCAACGGTACGGTTATTGTGCCCCCACGACGCCTGCGTCGGCACATACATGCCCGGCTGGAAGCGGCGGAAGGAATTGACGTTTGGCGCCAGCACCGCCATAGAGGCCGGCATCAGTGCAATCATGCCAGCGAGCGCGCGTTTCATCAGTTCAGAATCTTCGCCACTGGCATTGGCAAACAGGTTTTTACCGTTGTCATCGAGCACGCTGAGATGGATGTGCATCCCGCTGCCCGCATATTCATCGTAAGGTTTCGCCATAAAGGTGGCGTCCATATCGTGATTTTCAGCTACCAGCCGCACCAGACGTTTGAGCATCAGGGCGTAATCACAGGCGCGCAGAATATTTTCGCTGTGGTGCAGATTGATTTCGAACTGGCCCGGTGAAGATTCCGCCACCGCGCCATCCGCAGGTAACCCCTGAATGTGCGCCAGACGATCAATGTCACTGAGCACATCCGCAAAGTGATCGAGATTATCGACGGAGTAAACCTGAGTATGCATGCTGCGTTCCTGCGTCCCCGGGGTGCAGGGTGGCTGAATATAGCCTTCCGCATCACGCTGCCTGTCGAGCAGATAGAACTCCAGCTCTACCGCTACCACCGGGAACAGGCCCCGCTGGCGCAATGTTTGCCAGATATGATTAAGCACATTGCGTGGTTCAACGTTAAAGGGAGTGCCATCTTCGTCAAGCATGGTCAGAAGCAACTGGCCGGTATGTTCAGGGTCGGAAGCCGATGGCGTTAAGGTTCCGGGAACCGGCACACAGGTGCGGTCGGGTTCGCCCAGTTCCTGGCCTAGTCCGGCTTCTTCCACAACATTACCGAGAATGTCCATGGCGAAGACCGATGCCGGGAAATAACAACCTTTTTCGAGTTTACGGAGTGCTGAGACGGGAATGCGTTTGCCGCGGAAGGAGCCATTGAGATCGGTGAGCAGGACGTCGACGTGAAGGGTTTGCGGGTGACGCTCCAGGTATTGGGATACTTCATCCTGGAACGCGCTACTTCGCTCTTCAACGTGCTTAGCGAGGGGCTCGGTCCCGCTAATCTCTTTCTTAATTTCATTCATCAGTTCAGTCGCTTGCATAGGTTTTCCGCCATTTGCTGGTTTCCGGCATATCAGGCTCCAACAGGGTGCCAGCCGGTTATCTTTACCGGGTCATCACTTTGTTCAACGCTGTGCTCTCATGGAGTGGGGATCCTCTCAGTTTTTTACTCAAAGCTCTTTTATGCTCAAACCGTTTATTGCTCAAAATAACGGCCATATCATTAACCCTAGCCTTAACATTAATTATTTGCAACATGTACATTATCGCAACATATCAGTTTGAAAAGCGACCTGAGCGCTGCTAAATTGGTCAATATAAGGTCAATATTCTGAGCAGTAACGTGCGGGGAGGCACGTACTGTCAGCCAATTCATCTACTCAACGAGGCGGTATTATGGGCAATATATTTTCCACGGCATCTGCGGGAAAAGAGACGCGCTACAGACCGGTCATTGGGGTAGTCATGTGTAAAAACATCGTTGATGAAAATCCTGCCCTGACTGTCCACGAAAAGTATCTGGACGCCATTTTCAACGCCGATGCCCTTCCCGTTTGTCTGCCACATGAACTGGCAGCGCGCGAAGGCGCGATAGACCAGATTCTGCGCGGTCTCGACGGCATCTTCCTCACCGGCAGCCCCAGCAATATTGAGCCTCATCAGTACGGTGAAGAAGGTGTCGAGGAGCAGGCCGATCCCGGCCGTGACCGCCTGAGTTTGCAGTTGATTCGCGCGACGCTGGATAAAAAAATCCCGTTGTTCGCCGCCTGTCGCGGATTACAGGAACTGGTGGTTGCCACCGGCGGCAGTTTGCACCGTAAAGTGCAGGACGTGCCGGGCTATATGGATCACCGCGAAGACACCACCTTGCCGCACGACAATCAGTATGATCTCGTGCATCCGGTACATATCGAACCGGGCGGCTTACTTTCGGAATTATTACCCGATTATCAGCAGTTTCAGGTGAACTCCCTTCACGGTCAGGGAGCCAACCGTCTGGGTGACATACTGACCGTGGAAGCACGCGCACCGGACAATCTGGTGGAAGCCGTGAGTGTCCGCAATCATCCGTTTGCCCTTGGTGTGCAGTGGCATCCGGAATGGCACAGTCTGACCGACCCGGTGTCGCGTCAGCTGTTTAACGCTTTTATCGCTGCCTGTCGCAAGGGCCATCAGGCCCGGAGCGCACGAGAGGAATAAACGGATGAGCGAAGTCAGTCTGGCGCCTGGTCGCCGGCTTTCTGAAATTCGCCAGCAACTCGGGATGTCACAGCGCAAAGCCGCCGAGTTGTCTGGCCTGACACACAGCGCCATCAGCACCATCGAACAGGATAAAGTCAGCCCCGCCGTCAGTACGTTGCAAAAGTTATTGCGGGTTTACGGGCTGTCACTTTCGGAGTTTTTCGCCGAAGAACATAAAAGTAACGCGCCGCGTATCGTGATTAATGCGGCGGATTTAATTGAAATCGGCAGCCGCGGCGTGTCCATGCGCATGGTCCACAACGGCACGCCAAACCATACCGTTGCCATGTTGCTGGAAACCTATCAGCCCGGCAGCACCACAGGTGACAAAATCAAACATCAGGGTGAGGAAGTCGGCACCCTGTTAGAAGGAGAAATCATCTTAACCGTCAACGGTCAGAGTTACCCGCTGCGTGCGGGGCAAAGTTATGCCATTAACACCGCGAACCCTCATAGTTTCAGTAATATTTCGACGCGGATTTGCAGGATTGTCAGCGCGCATACCCCTAATACCTTCTAGTTGTCATCGGCTCCGGGCGTGGCAACGGGAACCCGAAGAAGGATGTCATCATGACTGCTCAAACAGGAAGTCCCCGCGCTGCCGGTGTGCCGCACACCGACAGCTATTACGCCGGTTCTGTCAACGACCACGCCCCGTGGCCGGAACTGACAGACAATATTGAGTGCGATGTCTGCATTGTCGGTGCCGGTTTTACCGGCATTTCTTCTGCTTTATATCTGTGTGAGGCCGGTTACGATGTGGTGGTGCTTGAGGCCGCACGGGTCGGCTGGGGCGCCAGCGGGCGTAACGGCGGGCAGGTGGTCAACTCTTACAGCCGCGATATTGATGTGATTGAAGACCGCTACGGACGGCAGACCGCTGATATGCTCGGCAGCATGATGTTTGAAGGGGCGAACATCATCCGTCAGCGCATTGATCAGTATGCCATCGACTGCGACTATCGCCCCGGCTGTATTTTTGCCGCGCTGAGTGCACGCCAGCTTTCGAAACTGCGCGACCAGCAAAAACTGTGGAACCGTTACGGCCATACTGAACTGACCCTGCTGGATGAAACCGCCGTGCGGCGCGAAATCGCCACCGACCGTTACGTCGGCGGGCTGCTGGATAAAAATGGCGGCCACCTTCATCCGCTGAATCTGGTGCTGGGCGAAGCCGAAGCGGTGCGGCGTCATGGCGGGCGTATATTTGAAGGATCGGCAGTCACGCGCATTGACCACGGCGAACCGGCGTTAGTGCACACGGCCAAAGGTCAGGTCAGCGCCAAATATGTGATTCTGGCGGGCAACGCCTATCTGAGTCAGCAGCTTGCGCCGCGCCTCACGCGTCTCAGCATGCCGTGTGGCTCGCAGATTGTCGCCACAGAACCGCTGTCGGATGACATGGCACTCTCACTGTTGCCCAACAATTACTGCGTGGAAGACTGCAATTATCTGCTCGATTATTTCCGTCTCACCGCTGACAACCGGATGCTGTACGGCGGCGGTGTGACCTACGGCGGTAAAAATCCGCCGAATATCGATTCGGTGATCCTGCCCAAACTTAACCGCACCTTTCCGCAGCTTAAAGGCGTCAAGATTGATTACCGCTGGGGCGGCAATTTCCTGCTGACGTTATCGCGCCTGCCGCAATTTGGCCGGCTGGAAAATAACATCTATTACATGCAGGGTGACAGCGGGCATGGCGTGACGCTGACGCATCTGGCCGGGAAGCTCATCACCGAAATGCTGCGCGGAGACGCCGAACGTTTTGATGCGTTCGCCCGTTTACCGCATATGCCGTTCTTCGGTGGCCGCAATTTCCAGGTGCCATTTACCATGCTGGGCGCAGCGTATTATTCCCTGCGCGACCGCCTGGGCGTGTAATCCTTTCATCCTGCAAAGCCCCGCAGTTTAACTGCGGGGAAATCCCTGTGTCAGCCTTTACCCGCCACCGGAAATTCGCTGTCAGTGCCGACTTCGGGCAACTCATTCAGATCTGGCTCGATCCCTTGCGAAATGTAATCTTTTGCCGCAATCGACTGTTCATTGCCTTGTGCGTCGCGGATAAGCACATGTTTGATCGCGCCATCTTTCATCACCTCACGGTGTACACCGGTAAATTCACTCATTGTGGTTTCCTTTTTGATGAACTGCACGTAGACATCGCTCATCTTTAAGCATAGTTTTTTATTCTTAAGTGCAACTAATAAAAATCCTAAATGACCTCAGCAACGCGCTCATTTTCCTGATAAATTAGAGGTATTGTCACTGATGACGACACCGCACGCCCCCGCACCACTCATGCCTTACAAGGAGAACGCTCTTGGACGCCAGCACGATTAATACTCTTTTCTTTATTGGCGCCCTGTTAGTCGCAGCGAGCATTTTGCTCAGTTCGTTCTCTTCTAAGCTTGGCATCCCTATTTTAGTCATTTTCCTGGCGATCGGCATGCTGGCAGGCATCGACGGAATTGGCGGCATTGCGTTTGATAATTACCCCGCCGCCTATCTGGTCAGCAACCTGGCGCTGGCGGTGATTTTGCTCGACGGCGGCATGCGTACCCGCGCCTCTTCCTTTCGTGTTGCCCTGTGGCCCGCGCTGTCGCTGGCGACGGTCGGCGTTCTGATTACCGCCGGTCTGACCGGGCTGGCCGCCGCGTGGTTATTCAATATCAACCTGATGCAGGGTTTACTGATTGGCGCGATTATCGGTTCAACCGATGCGGCAGCCGTCTTCTCGCTGATTGGCGGTAAAGGTCTGAACGAACGTGTCAGCGCCACGCTGGAAATTGAATCCGGCAGCAACGACCCGATGGCGGTATTCCTGACCATCACCCTGATCGACATGATTTCCAAAGGTGAACACGGCCTGAGCCTGATGTTTGTGGTGGATGTGGTGCGCCAGTTTGGCCTCGGCATTGTGTTTGGTGTCGGCGGCGGCTGGCTGCTGCACAAGCTGATTAATAAGATTACGCTGGCGGCCGGGCTGTATCCGCTGCTGGCGTTCAGCGGTGGTTTGCTGGTGTACGCGGCAACCATGTCACTGGAAGGCAGCGGCATTCTGGCGGTGTATCTGTGCGGCCTGATGCTCGGCAATATGCCCATCCGCAACCGTCACGGTATTTTGCAAACCTTCGACGGGCTGGCATGGCTCAGCCAGATTGGTATGTTCCTGGTGCTCGGTTTGCTGCTGACGCCCAGCGATCTGTTGCCGATTGCCATCGCGGCGCTGGCGCTGTCATTGTGGATGATCCTGCTGGCACGTCCGCTGTCGGTGTTTGTCAGCCTGATCCCGTTCAAAAACTTTACCCTGCGCGAACGCTTCTTTATCTCGTGGGTTGGCCTGCGCGGTGCGGTACCGATCATTCTGGCGGTATTCCCGATGATGGCCGGACTGCCTAATGCCACGCTGTATTTTAATGTCGCCTTCTTTATCGTGCTGGTCTCCTTGCTGCTTCAGGGGACGTCATTAGGCTTTGCGGCCAAAAAAGCCAAAGTGCTGGTGCCGCCGCAACCGACGCCGATTTCCCGCGTCGGTCTGGATATCGATGTGTATAACGACTGGGAACAGTTCGTGTATCAGCTCGGCTCCGATAAATGGTGCGTCGGCGCGGCACTGCGTGATCTGCAAATGCCGCAGGCGACACGGATTGCAGCGCTGTTCCGTGGCAAAGAGATGCTGCATCCGACCGGCAGTACGCGGCTGAAGGAAGGCGATATTCTGTGTGTCATCGGACAGGAAAAAGATTTACCGGAGCTGGGTAAATTGTTCAGCGACAGCAATAAAGTGGTGCTTGATGATCGTTTCTTCGGTGATTTCATTCTGCAGGCCGATGCCCCGCTGGATGCGATTTCTCAGTTATATGGTCTGAATCTGGAAGACACCGTGGATCAGTCGCAAACCCTGGGACATTTCGTCATTAAGCTGCTCGGAGGCGAACCGGTGATCGGTGACCATATCGAATGGGACGGACTGACGTGGACGATTGCGGAAATGGAAGGAAATCGGGTGAGTAAAGTCGGCGTGAGGATTGTGACGCAGAAGGCTTAAATTCCGGCTCCTTCCCCTCTCACGAGGGGAAGGAAAACGTATTACTGAGCAGCCTGCGGGTCTTTGTCGTAGTCTGAACAGGACTGATAACCTTTGTTCATGACATGACCGGTGTCGTTAAAGCTGACGAAGTAGGTCTGAGCTTTACCATCACGCGGGGCGACCGCATAAGTCTGACAAGTCCCTTTGGCGTGGATCAGCGTCGCTTCCGTTGACGGTGGTCCTGCAATGGCACGAACCTGCGATTTCGTCATCCCGACTTTGACATCACTGACTACCGGTTCTTTAACGTAACTCGCCGCACGGTCATAAGTCTGACACCCTGCCAGAACCGAAACTGCTGTAGCAACCACAAGTAACATTTTCTTGTTCATAACTTCTCCTCCTGAGTATTTTTGTATTGTTAAGCATAGAAGACATAAGGGATTTAGCCAGCCGATATGACTTCTATTTATTAATTGCACCATATTTTAAGTTTTTTCTGATAACCGGAATGGAGATTTTTAGCGCGGCCTGACATGCATTTTTATGTGTGCAAAAAGAAGATATTCAGGGCTTTTTGATCTATACATGAAAGAGGTAAGCCATTGATTGCTCGACAAGGAGCTATTACTGATGCATTTGGATCGACGCCGGTTTGTGACTTTGCTGGGTGTTATAGCCCTGATGCCGATACCCCAAACGGGCTTCGCGACTCCCCGGGAGGTTGCCATGGATACTCTGCGGATTGATAAACCCGACGGCGGTGTGCCGAATAATACGTTACCGGTGCTGATTTATCACCGCGTCATTCCGCCTGATACCGCCGATAATGCCGACTATCTCGAACACCTTTTCCGCGCCAACGGCTGGCCGCCGCAGTGGCGTTATCCCGTCTATACCTTTACGCATTTTCATTCCAACACACCTGAAGTGCTGGGTGTTTTTGCCGGTACGGCGAAGCTGCAACTGGGCGGCGAGCACGGCAATATTATCGAAGTGAAAGTCGGCGATGTGTTACTGCTTCCGGCCGGAATCGGCCATAAACAGATTTCTGCCGATGACGATTTTATGCTGGTCGGCGCGTATCCGCCGGGCATCAAAGCCGATTTATGCCATGACGAATTGCCGCAACTGGCGGCTCGCACCAAAGCGGTGAACGCCGTCCCGCTGCCCGCGACGGATCCGGTGACCGGACACAGCGAAGGCAGCATGCTGGTGTGGCATCAGAAATAACCGGGCATCACGCGGCGGTCAGGGCAAACCGCACCACAGCTTTTTCCAGACGCTGCGACTGGTCCAGCAACTGCTGGGAAGATGCCGCCGCATGATCCGCCAGTTTGCCGTTTTGCAGCGTCACATGATTAAGCGCGGTAATGCGTTCGGAGACATCGTGAACACTTTGCCCCTGATACAACGTCGCTGCCGAAATCTCACTGACTAACGTGCTCAGGCCGTTGAAGATATGAATAATCTCTTCCAGACTTTGCCCCAGCACCGTAACGGATGCCGAACCGCGATCAATTTGCTGCACGGACTCATCAATCAGCTGGTGAATGCCGCGCGTCGAATGGCTGCTCTTTTGCGCCAGCAGACCGATTTCTTTCGCCACCACAGCAAACCCGCGTCCGTGCTGCCCGGCATGCGCCGCTTCAATCGCCGCATTCAGCGCCAGAATATTGGTCTGAAACGCCACGCTGTCGATCATCGAGACAATACTGCTCATTTCTGAAGACTGGCTGACAATCTCTTTCATCGCGGTATCCACCTGCCCCATCACTTCCCCGCCGCGCGTCGCCACGCCTTTCGCCTGCTCGGCGCGTTGACTGGCCTGCAACGCATAGGCGGCGTTTTCTTTCACACGTTCATTAAGATGGGTGATGTGTTCAGTGGCAGCGCTGAGTTCTTCGCTCTGAATGGCGGCCTGTGCCGATAATTCCTCGTTACCCTTTGCCATCTGATTGATATTGATCATGATATGCGAGGAGGCATCGCGCACTTCACTGACCAGTTTTTGCAGGCCGTGCTGCATGTTGCGCAGGCTGACACCCAGCTCGCGGACTTCAATCACCCGCGCGTGGTCATCTTCGACATCGCGCGATAAATCCCCGGCAGCCAGCACGCTGATGTGCCCGATCATGCGTTGCAACGGACGGATAATCCACGCAGACACACCGCGCCAGACCAGCACCGCAATCACCGCCAGAATGACCAGCGCGCCCATAAACAGCGTTTTCGCCTGCGTCAGCGCATTGAGTAAGCGGTCGCTCAGGGACACCGCTGTGTGCTCATTAACCGCCAGATAAGCATAATATTTCTGGCTGAAGTCATCCTGAAACGCCTGGATCGGCACTTCAAAGAAGGAATCGATATTGTTGTTCTTTTGCAGACCGTTCGCCTGTTCCCGCAAGCCGTCGTAGAACATCTGATAGCTGGATTTCAGCTCGGTGGCAGCCGTATCGGCGTTTTTCGTCATACCTTCGAATTGTGCAAACGCTTTTTGCGACGCGGCAAGCGAACCCAGCGATTCTTCCATCAGGCTGTTCCAGCTCCCGACCGAGCCGGTTTCTTTATCCTGCATGTAATAAATACCGGCACGGTTCAGTTTGTCGCTGGCCATCAGCAGTTCCATACGGGCTTTATCCATGACGGCTTGCTGCTGACGCAGACTTTCGGTCGCAATAACGTTGTTATGTGCATCCTGCAGGATTTTGGTGAGCACCACGGTGGAGAAGATTTGCAAAGCAGAAAACAGGGTGATAACGCAAATTACCCCGAAAAGAATCCCCCGAGGACGTTTGATGAAACCCGATCGAAACAATCTGTTGAATGGCATTTTACCAATAAGTGAACGAGAAGTTAAATTCATGATTATTCTGCATTATTTAGAGAAGAAACAGAATTTTACTCGCGGGAAATGACAGAAGTATTTCAGGGAGCGGCGCTGAACCGCTCCCTGCGATTACTTATTGTTTCGGGAAGATCCACACATGGTTTTCGGGAAGTGCCAGACGGCAATGCTGCGGGTCGCGCACATCGGTGCCGTAAGCACGGATCACAAAATCATCGCCGGTTGTGCGGAACAGATATTCCCAGCGGTCACCGAGATACATGCTGGTCAGAAGCGGTAATTCCAGCTGATTCTCGCCCGGCCCGTCGGCCAGCACCACGCGTTCGACGCGGATCACCGCCGTCCCTTCTTGCCCGGCCTGCACCCCCTCACCCGCCAGCCCCCACAGCACCCAGTCGCTGCCTTCGATACGCGCTTTACCCTCACGCACTTCGGTGACTTTGCCGTGCAGACGATTGTTGCTGCCCATAAATTCTGCGGTAAACAGGGTTTTCGGCGAACCGTACATTTCCTGCGGCGTACCCTGCTGTTCAATTTTGCCGTTGTTGAGCAAAAGAATACGGTCAGAAATCGCCATCGCTTCATTCTGGTCATGCGTCACCATCAGCGCCGACAGTCCGAGTTTAATGATCAGTTCGCGCAGGAACACCCGCGCCTCTTCACGCAGTTTGGCATCCAGGTTTGACAGCGGCTCATCGAGCAAAATCACCGGCGGGTTGTAGACCAGCGCACGGCCAATCGCCACGCGCTGCTGCTGACCGCCGGAAAGCTGATGCGGGTGGCGCTTGCCCAGATGCCCGAGGCCCAGCTGATTCAGCACATCCTGTACGCGCCGGGTAATTTCACCCGCCGAAACCTTACGTAATTTCAGCGGATACGCCACGTTCTCAAACACGGTTTTATGCGGCCACAGGGCGTAAGACTGAAACACCAGCCCGAGATTGCGCTCTTCGGCCGGAATTTCGCTGCGCGGTGTGCCGTCATAAACTTTGTTTTTGCCAATGACGATAGTGCCTTTCACCGGCTTTTCCAGCCCGGCGACGGCACGCAGCAAGGTGGTTTTTCCGCTGCCGGAAGGCCCGAGCAATGACACCACTTCGCCGCGTTTCAGATCCATGGAAACGCCCTTCAGCACCGGATTATCACCATAAGTCAGGTGCAGATTGTCGACAGATAATTCAATCATGTAATTTCACTCCGAAACGAAGGGCAATACCCAGACCTAACACCACCAGCAGGATGTTAATAAAGGAGAGCGCGGCAACAATATCAATGGCGCCCGCCGCCCACAGGGAAACCAGCATCGAGCCGATGGTTTCCGTACCCGGCGAAAGAAGATAGACACCGGTGGAATATTCACGCTCGAAAATCAGGAACATCAGCAGCCACGAGCCAATCAGGCCGTAACGCGACAGCGGAATGGTAACGTGACGGGTGATCTGCCCGCGGGTCGCCCCGGTACTGCGCGCCGCCTCTTCCAGCTCCGGCCCGACCTGCAACAGTGTCGAGGAAATCAGCCGCAGACCATACGCCATCCACACCACGGTATACGCCAGCCAGACGCTGAAAATCGTACTGCGCAACGATCGCAACCAGACCACCAGGTTATCGCGCAACCACTGTGACCACGGCATGCCGGAAAGCCAGCCGGATTTGAGCGCGTTATCGAGCCACATCGGCAGGAACAGGAACACCCACAGGAAAGCCAGACCGGCCAGCAGCCCCGGCACCGCACGCGGCACCAGTACGCTGTAATCAAGGAAACGGGTGACGCCGTCGGGTTTACGGTGCATCGCAATACCGATAAACAGATAACAGGCCACTGCCAGCGCACCGCCAATGACGCCAATGGCCATCGAGTTGACGATAGCGCGCAGCAGGTTCGGCTGTTCCCAGATAGTGCGGAACGTGTTGAGCGAGAGTTCATCCCAGATGGAAACCCCGACGCCCCAGTTAGAGATAAATGCACGCAGCATCACACCAATCAGCGGAACGCCGATGGTCACCGTCAGCCAGAACGCCACCACAGCCCCGGCCACCCAGCGCCATTTTCCAAGCGGTAAAGCACGCGCCTGCGACGCTTTACCTTTCACCGTCACGAAGCGGTTGGCGGTACGCATCAGGCGGCGCTGCAACATCACCAGCGGAATAGTGATACAAATCAGCACCACGGCAACCGCAGCCATCAGATGATAAGACGGCGTACCAAGTTTGTTGGTCAGCTGATAAAGATAGGTCGCCAGCACCATGTTGCCTTCCGGGTCACCCAGTACCAGCATCAGGCCGAACACTTCCAGCCCGAGGAAGAACAGCAAAACGGTGGCGTACAGAATCGACGGGCGCACCATCGGCAGACTGACCGCCGTCATCACCTGTAACGGCGAGGCGCCTGCGGTTCGCGCGGCTTCCTCAACATCCGACCCGACGCTGCGCAACGCCGAGGAGATATACAGATAGGCGTGAGGAACATGCGTCAGACCGGCAATCACCACGATGCTCGACATGTCGTAGATGTTCCACGGCACGAAACCGAGGATCGCCTGTGCCCACAGTGAAAAGAACCCGACCGGTCCGGCGGCCACCACGTAACCGAAACCTAATACCATCGGCGACACAAAAATCGGCACCAGGATCAGCGGTTCAATCACGCGTCTGCCCGGCAAATCCGTACGCACCATCAGGAACGCCAGAATACCGCCAAGCGGGATGGCGATGACCACCAGCCCGAAGGCCAGAATAAAGCCGCTTTTCAGGGCCTTGTAGAAATCCGGATCAGTAAAGATGAATCCAAAGGATTCGAGGCTCCATTCTTTCGACGGCGAAAAGAACGGCGCGGAGAGGAAACTCTGTATCACGATGAACGACAACGGAATGTAGATAACCAGCGCCGTTATCAACACCACAATGCCGCGCGGCAGGCTCTGCCACTTTCTGCGCAATGCATTCATGTTACTTCCCTTCGGTTAGAAACAAGGAGAGCGAAATCAGGCAGGAAAAAGGAAGCGCGGCGGAAAGTGACGCGCTTCGATATGTCACTACTTGGCAGCAGCGGTACGCCACTGTTTGATGTAATCCAGGCGTTTTTTCTGTTGCAGGTATTCCAGCAGGGTTTCATCCACCGGGATGGGTTTGAGCGCGTTGCCCAGCATTTTGGTCATACCATCGATATCATTTTTGCCTTCGATATCGTTACGGATGGAGGGAATGTCAGCCTGATTGGCCAGAATGCTCTGCCCCTTCTCGGACAAGACATAGTCCAGCCACAGTTTGGCCGCGTTGCTGTTTTTCGATTCCTGACTGATGAAGGAAACGCGGGAAAGCACCAGGGTGTAATCCTTCGGATAAGAAATCCCCAGTGACGGGTCAGTTTTAGCGCGGGCTTCGGCGTAGGAACCCAGGATGTTAAAGCCGATCAGGTTTTCGCCGGAAGAGACACGTTCCATCATGGTGCCGGTAGAGGATTGCACTGCTAAGCCGCCTTTGGCCACGTCAGCCAGCGTTTTGAAATAATTCGGATCGGCTTTGAAATCCTGTACGGACAGCATGAAGCCGAGACCGGATTTCTCAATATCGTAAGTCGTGACTTTTTTGTTGAACTTTTCGGTCTGGCTGGCGATCAGTTTTGCCAGTGCCGCATGGGAATCAGGCACATCACCGGCCGGGATCAGGCGTTTGTTATAGATAAACACTACCGGTTCATACGTCGTGCCGTAGGCTTTGTCTTTCCACACTGCCCATTTTGGCAGTTGCCCCTGTTCAGGGGATTTATATTCCTGCGCGTAGTCGGTCGCCAGTTTCAGCGCGGTATCCATCGAGGAACTCCAGACCACGTCGCCGCTGGTGCCGCCCGCCGCCTGTTCGCTGATATAACGGTTGTACAGCTCGGTGCTGTTCATGTCGTTGTATTCGACTTTAATGCCCGGATACGTCGCCTCGAAGCCCTGGATCAGCGGGCCAGCGGCTTTGGTGTCAGTCGTGGAATAGACCACGACTTTGCCTTCTTTAGTCGCCGCATCGACGATTTTTTGATAGTCAGCCGGGTAGCCTTGAGGTAATGCAGACATTGCAGAGGAAGACATCATTACAGCCAGAGCAATCAGAGAGATACGTAATTTATTCGACATTATTGTTAACCTCTAGTTACATTTGGGAAACTAAAAATCAACATAACGCATAACATCGGACAGGCAATAGGGTAACGTTTTTATCTTCCCGATTTGTGATTCGTGGCGTTTTTTAAGCAATTAACACCATAAAAACCACGGTGGAAAACGCAAAACAGGCCCTCTGAATGGCCTGTTTTTAAGGACAGAAAACGGGGATTATTTAAAATATCCGGCGGTATCAATATCGGTCAGTAAATCCTGATGTACGGGTTTCCAGCCCAAAATATCGCGGGTGATCTGACTTGAGGTCGGATTATTTAATGAGGCAAAATGGGTAAACCAGCCAAAATGTGCCGCCAGATCTGGCCCGTTTTTACTCACCACCGGCAGGTTCAGGTGCTTACCGATGAGGGTGGCAATCTCACGGAATGGCACACCTTCTTCTGCATTCGCGTGATAAATCGCATTCTGCGCGCCCTTCTCCAGTGCCAGCACAAACACTTGCGCGGCATCAAAACGGTTCACCGCCGGCCAGCGGTTTTCGCCATCCCCCGGATACGCTGATTCCCCCTTTTCCCGCGCCAGCGCAATGAGCAGCGGCACAAATCCATGATCGCCCGCGCCATGCACCGATGGCGGGAGACGCACCAGTGACACCCGCACGCCCTGCTCTGCCAGTTTAGCGACGGCAAGATCGGACGCCACGCGAGGATTTTGCCCGTACGGATCGGGTAAATCATTTTCCGTAGCCAGACGGCCATTGTTCACCAGCGCCGTGCCGGAGGTGACAATCAGCGGTTTATGGGTGCCCTTCAGCGCAGCGCCTAATGCGCCAATCGCCAGCCGGTCTTTTTCACAATTTTCCAGAAACTTCGAAAAGTCATGGATAAACGCGGTGTGGATCACCCCGTCGGCCTGCGCGGCGCCGGATGCGAGGCTCTCAAGATCTTCAATACTGCCGCGATGAACACCGGCACCCGCGTCGGTCAGCGCCTGCGCCGAGGCATCCGAACGGGCCAGCCCCAGCACCTGATGACCGGCCCGCAGCAATTCCTGAACCACCGCAGAACCGACAAAACCTGTTGCACCTGTCACAAATACACGCATTGCGAATTTCCCCGTTGTTGGCTAAACCTGTCGTGGCTACAAAAGCCCAGAACTTACGTCATAAAATATAGGGGCTGGAGGAAAGACGATCTATGCGCTAATGTCCGCATTATCTTTGCAATCGTCCGGAGTCGCTGATGGACCCTCTTTCTGATGTGTTATCACTGCTGAAGCCGCGCAGTTATATGTCCAAAGGTTTTGAAGCCGGAGGCGCCTGGTCGGTGCAATTTCCCGACCATTATCAGTCGATTAAATGTAACGCGATTATTCGCGGTGAATGCTGGCTGGCAGTCGATTCCGTGCCAGGCGCAGTGCATCTGAAAGCCGGAGACTGCTTTGTGTTACCCAGCGGACGCCCGTTCCGGCTGGCCAGCGATCTTAGCCTTCCGTCCGTCGATGCCGGGCCCATTTTCCAGCAGGCGCAGGATGGCGGAACGGTTTCCTGTAACGGCGGCCAGGATTTCTTCCTCACCGGCAGCCGGTTTGCGGTCAGCGGCGCAAACGCCTCTACCCTGCTGGCGATGCTGCCGCCGGTGGTGCATATCTCAAAAGAATCCGACAGAGCCAGCCTGCGCTGGGCGGTTGAACGGATGATGCAGGAACTGCGTGACCAGCGTCCCGGCGGGTTGCTTATTGCGCAGCATATGGCGCACATGATGCTGGTACAGGCGCTGCGGATGCACGTCGATAACGCGCCGGAAGGTGAAACCAGCGGCTGGTTTGCCGCACTGGCCGATAAGCAGTTATCCAAAGCGCTGAATGCAATGCATGAAAACCCGGCGCAGCGCTGGACGGTGCAAACGCTGGCAGAACGGGCGGGTATGTCGCGTTCTGTATTTTCTCAAAAATTCAAACAGGCTGTGGGCAGTGCGCCGCTGGAATACCTGACGCGCTGGCGGATGTTGCTGGCTGGCGACCGGCTGGCGAATACTAAAGAACCGGTATCAGCCGTGGCGCTTTCGCTTGGGTACGAATCAGAAAGTGCTTTCAGTACGGCGTTCAAACGCACACTGGGATGTTCGCCAAGGCAATACGGGCAGAAAGAAGCCGTCTGAAGAATAAGTGGAGGGGCAAAGGGGGAATTTCAGATACAAAAAAAGCCGCTAATCACTTAGCAGCTTTATTGTGTTGTTTATGGCGGAGGAGGAGAGATTCGAACTCTCGAATGGTTTCCCATCGCCGGTTTTCAAGACCGGTGCCTTCAGCCGCTCGGCCACCCCTCCGTAAACAACAAGTACGTTACGACCTCAGTCGCTCAGTACGGGGCGTAGTATACAAGACCGGAAAAAAGATGCAAATATTATTTTCAGTCTAGTTTGTTGATTTTATGAGCATTTAAACCGCGTACACAAAGTCGGGCATAAATAACAGAGACAAAAAAAGCCGCTAATTGCTTAGCAGCTTTCTTGTGTTGTTTATGGCGGAGGAGGAGAGATTCGAACTCTCGAATGGTTTCCCATCGCCGGTTTTCAAGACCGGTGCCTTCAGCCGCTCGGCCACCCCTCCGCAACGAAGCGAACTATAAACAGTGCCGATCCGCTTGTAAAGCCTGATTCTGTTCTGATTGCCTGAAAAACAGGCATTCGGTTCGCAAGCGGCGATTTAAGCATCATTTCGGTGATTTTGACGTCAGGATACCGCGCCGTGCCCCGCTCCGGGCAGGTAAAGAAGGGTAAAACGTCTTTAATGACGCACCGCAACTACTTACACTGCAACCTGTTTGTATTTTCACCGACTCCAATTAGATACCCAAAATAATTTGGGTCGCAGGAAGGCGGCAAGAGAGGGAGTCCCGATGAGCTTACACAGGTAAGTGATTCGGGTGACCGGGCGAAGCCAACGCATCTGCGACACAAAGTATGAAGGGCTTAAGTGAGAATTTTATTATGAACCGCATGGATCGTATCGTTGCATCTTCGTCATCATCACGCGCTGGCTCGTTGCTAAGCACGCACCGGGTGCTGCGTAATACTTATTTCCTGTTAGCACTGACTTTGGGCGTATCCGCGATTACTGCGACAGCAAGTACGGTTCTGAGATTGCCGTCCCCCGGTTTTCTGCTGACCATCGTTGGCTTCTATGGCCTGATGTTCCTGACCTACCGCACAGCCAACAGCCCGGCGGGTATTTTATCTGCCTTCGCGCTGACCGGTTTTATGGGGTATACGCTGGGGCCACTGCTGAGTTCGCTGCTTTCCGTCGGTGCCGGTGACATTATTATGCTGGCACTGGGCGGCACTGCGCTGGTGTTCTTCTGCTGTTCAGCCTATGTGCTGACCACGCGCAAAGATATGTCGTTCCTGTCCGGGATGATGATGGCTGGTTTTGTGGTGCTACTGGTGGCGGTTATCGCTAACCTGTTCCTGCAAATTCCTGCGCTGTCACTGGCGATCAGTTGCCTGTTTATTTTGTTCTCCGCAGGCGCAATCCTGTGGGAAACCAGCAATATTATTCATGGCGGCGAAACCAACTATATTCGGGCGACCGTCAGCCTGTATGTCTCGCTGTACAACATTTTTGTCAGCCTGCTGAGCATTCTGGGCCTGTCATCACGTAACTGATAAAGCCTGAAGTGGATCGAAGCCCCGCCTGCGTGCGGGGCTTTTTATTTTGTCTGACCGGCGTTTTTGCTAAACTAACTGCCGCATTTTTACAGGTTTGAGGTTGTATGCTGGAGTTTGAAGGTCAGGTTATTGAAACCGACGCTCAGGGTTACCTGAAAAACAGTCAGGAGTGGCAGGAAGGCATGGCGCCGCTGCTGGCGGAAGAAGAAGGGATCGTTCTGACTGACGCCCACTGGGAAGTCGTGCGGTTTGTGCGCGAGTTTTACCTCGAATTCAATACTTCTCCCGCCGTACGCATGCTGGTGAAAGCAATGGCGCAGAAATATGGCGAAGAGAAAGGCAACAGCCGCTATCTGTTCCGGCTGTTCCCGAAAGGTCCGGCCAAACAGGCAACCAAAATTGCGGGCCTGCCGAA
The DNA here is from genome assembly GCF_019969905.1 of Rahnella sp. GSA61A. Taxonomy (NCBI): domain Bacteria; kingdom Pseudomonadati; phylum Pseudomonadota; class Gammaproteobacteria; order Enterobacterales; family Yersiniaceae; genus Rahnella; species Rahnella sp. GSA61A. The sequence goes on from NZ_JAHXYO010000009.1 coordinate 106,417, forward strand.
ACCGGTGAAGTGCTTGTGAAAGATTTCAGTATTTGATTTTAAAATCGCTGTAATTGCCAGGCGCGGTCGGTTCACTCAGTACGCGATCAACGCGTGCATGTTTCGGCCCGCCCTGCTTTAGCCAGGCTAGCAACTGATCTACTTTCTCCTGCTCTCCGCACGCCACCACTTCGACGCTGCCATCCTCAAGATTTTTCGCGTAACCGGTCAGACCGAGACCGGTGGCCTGATGCTGGGTCGCAAAACGAAAACCGACGCCCTGCACCATGCCGTACACATAGGCGGCTATACTGACTGTTGCCATAATATTCTCTCCGTTAGCGGTATGGTTCGTTGCAATTTGACCTGCATGACCGGACAATGTCGCTCTTTTTTGTCTCCGAACCGACAGAACCTAATTTTATGACTGCACGTTTAATTCTGGCCAAAGGCCGTGAAAAATCACTTCTTCGTCGCCACCCGTGGGTGTTTTCCGGCGCGGTTTCACGCATCGAAGGTAAAGCCAATTCCGGCGAGACTATAGATATTGTAGACAGTCAGGGAAAATGGCTGGCGCGCGGCGCCTATTCGCCGTCCTCGCAGATCCGTGCGCGCGTCTGGACATTCAAACAAGATGAAGACATTGATATCGCGTTCTTCATCCGCCGTTTACAACAGGCGCAGAGCTGGCGCGATTATATCGCTAAGCGCGACGGACTGGACGGTTACCGCCTGATTGCTGGGGAATCCGACTGCCTGCCAGGTATCACTATCGACCGCTTCCAGAATTTCCTGGTGCTGCAATTGCTGTCAGCCGGTGCGGAATATCAGCGTGCCCCGCTGATTGCTGCACTGCAACATTGCTATCCGGAATGTGCAATCTGGGATCGTTCCGACGTGGCCGTGCGTAAAAAAGAAGGGCTGGAACTGGCTCAGGGACACGTATTTGGCGACGAGCCTCCTGCCTTGTTGCCGATTCAGGAACACGGAATGAGCCTGCTGGTGGATATTAAAGAAGGTCACAAAACCGGTTTCTACCTTGACCAGCGTGACAGCCGCCTTGCCGCACGTAATTATGCCGCAGGCCGCAACGTTCTGAACTGTTTCTCTTATACCGGCGCTTTCGCGGTGTCTGCGCTGATGGGCGGCTGTACAAAAGTCACCAACGTGGATACCTCCCAGGCAGCGCTCGACGTGGCCCGTCAGAACGTTGAACTGAATAAACTGGATCTCTCGAAAGCAGAATTCGTGCGTGAAGACGTGTTCCAGCTGCTGCGCAAATACCGCACCGAAGGCCAGCAGTTCGATATGATCGTGATGGATCCGCCGAAATTCGTTGAGAACAAAAACCAGCTGGCAAGCGCCTGCCGTGGTTACAAAGACATTAATATGCTGGCGTTGCAACTGTTACGTCCGGGGGGGATTCTGCTGAGTTTCTCCTGCTCCGGATTGTTGCCAACGGATTTATTCCAGAAAATTCTGGCTGATGCGGCGCTGGATGCCGGTCGTGAGATCCAGTTCGTCGAGCAGTTCCGTCAGGCAGCCGACCATCCGGTGACCGGCGCTTACCCTGAAGGCCTATATCTGAAAGGGTTCGCCTGCCTGGTAATGAACTGACAAAATAAGCACGGTGTGCTGTTGCGGCGGCACGCCCGCGAATTTTAAGCAGATTACGTGGTCAAAACTTGAAATAGCCCGTTTTATCTCCATATAGAGATTAATGAATTATTTTTGGGAGGTGACTATGATTGCCAGTAAATACGGTATCGGACAGCAGGTCCGCCACAGAATGTTAGGTTATCTGGGTGTGGTTATTGATGTTGATGCACAATATTCGCTCGATAAGCCTGACGTCAATGATGTCGTTGCTGATGATTCAATGCGTACCGCTCCCTGGTACCATGTCGTGATGGAAGATGAAGAAGGTCAGCCGGTTCACACTTACCTGGCTGAAATTCAGATCGATCATGAAGCGGCACGTTCGCATCCTGAACAAGCCTCGCTGGATGACCTGGCAGCCTCAATCCGTAACCAGTTACAGGCACCACGACTGCGTAACTGAGCATGATGGCTTTTTCCTGACAAGATGAAAGATAAAAACCGGCGCAGTAGCCGGTTTTTTTACGGGCAGGATCCGCAGACGTTTACTTTTCCATGCCCAGTCGCGGAATTTCAATTTTCGGGCAGCGATCCATCACCACCTTCAGCCCGGCCTCTTTTGCCAGCACAGCAGCCTGTTCATTAATGACGCCCAGTTGCAACCACAACACGTTCGCCTTAATCGCAATCGCTTCCTGCGCCACGCCATAAGCGGCATCCGCATTACGGAACACGTCCACCATATCTACCGGATGGGGGATTTCTGCCAGAGAACCATAAGCTTTCTGGCCGAGCAGTTCCTGCCCCGCCAGCTTCGGACTGACCGGGATCACCTCAAAGCCCTGAGAAAGTAAATACGCCATGACGCCGTAACTTGGTCGGCCGGGATTATCACTGGCTCCCACCAGCGCGATGGTTTTCACTTCTTCAAGAATCTTGCGGATATCATTGTCTTGCACGGGTTTATCTCCTTTGGCCTGTATGCATTAAGTGTAACGCAGCCTGACCATTTCGACAGTCTGTACGTGAAAAAGAGCCGCTGCAGGATCACGTCGGTGGGAAATTAAAACATTTTGTAAAACTTTGACACACAATCGTCATTCCTGAATAATAGAGGATGAGCAACGTTGTATCTGAGGAGAGAGGAATGAAAATCTGTCATGCGCTGGTCGCATTAGCGAGTCTCAGCCTGATGGTGTCAGCTTCAGCGACCTCACTTAAATTGTCCCCCGATGTCGATGTTCTGGTAATCGATGGCAAACAGATGTCTGGCGCAATCCTTAAAGGTGCAGACAGCCTCGAACTCGATGGCGGTCAGCACCAGATTCTGTTTCAGGTCAGCAAAAATGTCCGTTCCGTCACTCAACAGGCACCGATAATCTACCATTCGCCTGCCCTTATCGTGACCTTCAATGCTAAAAGTAATCGTTCCGTTTCTTTCGTTCTGCCAAAACTGAGCAACGACAATGAAACGACACAATTTAGCCAGCAGATGAATTATCAGCTCATTGATGAACAAGGCCGTCAGATACCGACACAACGTGACGTCCTGAATATGTTTAATCCCGGGCATACTGCCGACGCTGAAAAATTAATGATGACTTATAATTTGTCGGGCGCACGTGCGGCGGTTCCTTCATTCGCCAAAGGCAGCACGGATAAAAAATCTGCGTTAGCCACCGACGCAACATCTCAAATTTCTATCGTTTATCTTCATCCGTTGTGGACACGTCTGGCCGCGAATGCTGGCTTTGAGCGGTTGTTACTCTGGTTAAAACTGCCGGATAATCAGGAACGCGCGTCATAACTTAATCTGCATCACGCATTCCTCCTTCTTAACGGCGAATTATTCCCCCTGAGCTATGCAGTAAAACGGAGTTTCAGTATTCTGTGATCCACTTTTACTTTCGCGTTGAAGGGAATTAGATGGAATACACGACCCGCACGATCGCAAAACAAAAACATATAGCCCTGGTCGCGCATGACCACTGCAAAAGTACCCTGCTGAAATGGGTTGATAAAAACGTTGCTGAGCTTTCGCAGCATATCCTGTATGCCACCGGCACGACGGGTAACCTGGTTCAGCGTAATACCGGGATTAATGTCAAAAGCATGCTAAGCGGGCCGATGGGCGGCGACCAGCAAGTGGGCGCGCTGATTGCCGAAGGCAAAATCGATATGCTGATTTTCCTCTGGGATCCGCTCAATGCCGTTCCGCATGATCCGGATGTGAAAGCCCTGCTGCGCCTGGCGACCGTATGGAACATCCCGGTGGCAACCAATCTGTCTACTGCTGACTTCCTGATCCAGTCTCCGTTGTTCCAGTCTGAAGTCGAAATCACTATTCCTGACTACCAGCACTATCTGTGGTCACGCCTGAAAGAATAATGATTCAATAGGCTGATTTTTAAAAGTAAAAAGCCCGGCGATTGCCGGGCTTTTTATTGATCTTATCTATGGTTTTCGCTGGACCGGTACACCGATATCTTCAAGCTGTTCTACGAAGACGGAAGGACGTTCTTTATCCTGCAGCAACCAGACCTGATGCTTCGCACGCGTCATCGCCACATACAATAAACGCCGCTCTTCGGCATCCAGAAAGTTTTCCGGTTCAGGCAATAACACTTCCTCCAGCAAAGATTCCCGCGCGGGCGCAGGGAAACCGTCATTGCCATCATGCAATCCGACGATAATCACGTATTCAGCCTGTTGTCCTTTACTGGCATGAATCGTCATGAAATCAAGATTAAGCTTTGGCCAGCGGGTCGCGGCTTTCTCCAGAATTTGCGGTCGAAGATGGTGATAACGCGCCAGCACCAGAATATGTTCATCAACGGTGACATAGCCGCTAAGTTTATCCAGCAATTTTTCCATCTGGTCCTCAGGCAGTATCACGACATTTTTCTTGTTGCCTTTGGTCAGACTGTTCAGCGGCTTCTTCAACTGATAAGGGTTTTGCTGCACAAACTTATTGGCAATTTCACCGATGCGGTCATTGAACCGGTAAGTCGTATCCAGTGCGCATTGCGCTCCTTCGCCAAAATTGTCAGCAAACGCCGTGGTCAGGGACAACTCCGCACCGCTGAAACGGTAAATCGCCTGCCAGTCGTCCCCCACAGCAAACAAACTGGTATGTTTGTTAAGTTTACGCAAGGCAGAAAGCAGCAGTGCACGCTGGGGGGAAATGTCCTGGAATTCATCCACCAGAATATGCTTCCACGGGCTGACAAAACGCCCTTTTTCCAGAATATTGACTGCCTGATGGATAAGCCCGGAAAAGTCCACTGCGCCCTCTTCTTTCAGTGCCGTTTTCCAGGCTTTCATCAGCGGTGCCATCAGACGAATACGCTTTGTAAACAGATCTTTGACGTCTTCCGGCGCGCTTTCGATCATCTCCGCCTGACTGCCACCGTGCATACGCATCAGGCTGAGCCAGCGTTCAAGGCGGCTTCCGAGGCGCTCCGCCAGCGATTTATTTTTCCAGTAATCACCCTCAGGAACGGTCCATTCCAGTTCGTCTGTCATCCATTGCCGCCAGCCGCTGGCCTGCACTTTTTTCTCTGCACACTGCTGCTGCCATGTCTTAATCAGTAAGCTGCGCCGGGCTTTCGAATCGGTTTCAAGTTTGCTGATTTTGGGGGCTTTTTTGCTGCCTTCCTGGATAATCTGCAAAGCGAGCGCATGAAATGTCTTGGCCTTGATGCCTTCAGTATGCAAACGCTCTTTGATACGCCCGTTCATTTCATCCGCTGCCTGACGACCAAAGGCCAGCAACAGAATTTGTTCAGGATGCGCTTCCTGACGGCGCAACAGCCAGCCCGCGCGCGCCACCAGCACCGACGTTTTACCACTGCCCGCGCCAGCCAGCACCAGCACCGCGTCTTCACCGTTCACGACAGCGCGGCATTGGCTGTCATTGAGCGGCGACACTTCAACGGTATCAAAAAAGTCACGGTTATCAGCAATCACCCTGTCAGTCCAAGCCAGATTGCGCCGGTCGACACTGCGTTTACCCTGCTCAAGCCAGCGCAGACAGGTCTGATAATCTTCCCGACAATTATCAAATTCAGTAAGACGTTCAACAGGCACCGGGATCGCAGAAAATGCCTCAGTAATGTCTTTCTGCACATCCGCCAGATCAATGCGTTTGAACCATTTGTCTTGCTGTTCAATCTGGGTAATTTTTTCAACCTGCCCGCGCAATACTCCGGCGCTGACCTCGCTCATCTCGAGACTCCAGGTCTGCCAGATATTGAGCAGGTATTGATAAAAACGCTGTGTTTCCTGCCATTCGGTGCCGTGCAGCCGGACCACTTTTTGCTCCGGCAATTCAAATTCAAGCTCCCCCCAGACGATGCCACGTTTGCAGCGAATCTGAATAAGCTGATTAAAAGGGATCAGATAGTGATGTTTATCGCCGCTGACTTCCACGCCGGCATTAAGCAGACGCACCCGGTTATAAGGGTGCTGCGCCAGATGTTTCCCGAATGAGGTCGATTTCAGTTCCATATCATCACACCGTGTTTTTCTTTAATTCCTGACATTTTACATGCAAGAGCATTTAAGAGTTTACCTTTGATAAGCGCAGGCGATCCACGCTCCAAAACAGAGTAGAATAAGAGGTATGTTTGCGTTATGTGAACACGAAATTTATCAACTTTTTAACCTCTTCGGGAAGAGCTGCCATGCGTACCGTACTCAATATTCTTAACTTTGTTTTAGGTGGTTTTTTCACCACGCTTGCCTGGCTGCTTGCTACGCTGGTCAGTATCGTGCTGATCTTTACTCTGCCCCTCACCCGTTCTTGCTGGGAAATCACCCGTCTTTCACTGCTGCCATTTGGCAATGAAGCCGTACATGTCGATGACCTGTATCCGGAAAAACGCAGCGCGTTGCTATCCGGCGGAGGTACTCTGTTGAATATCTTCTGGTTTATTTTTTTCGGCTGGTGGTTATGCTTGTCGCATATCGTTGCCGGTATCGCGCAATGTATCAGCATAATCGGTATTCCGGTGGGCATTGCGAACTTTAAAATTGCTGCCATTGCACTCTGGCCGGTAGGACGCAGGGTCGTTTCCGTCGAGCTGGCAAAGCAAGTTCGTGAAGCTAATGCAAGCCGTCAGAGAGAAAACGGACGCATTCGCTGATTGCGATGTTTCAACATTTTTGAATTTTAAGGTGGGTTTTTCGTGCTTTCTATTGCACCCGGTTTACGGCGCTATGCCTATAACAGCAATATTCTTTATCACATCAGGATTTTCATTGCGCTGACAGGGGCTGCGGCATTGCCATGGTGGTTGGGTCAGTTCACGCTGACAATCCCCCTTACACTCGGTGTGGTTGCTGCGGCTCTTGCCGATCTTGATGATCGTCTCGCTGGCCGTCTGCGCAATTTGCTGATTACTCTGGTCTGTTTTTTTATTGCTTCAGCATCCATAGAATTACTCTTCCCCTATCCGTGGCTTTTTGCGCCCGGGCTGATGATTTCAACCTGCGGATTCATCCTGCTGGGGGCCCTGGGGCAGCGTTATGCCACGATTGCCTTCGGCGCGTTGCTGATCGCCATATATACGATGCTTGGCACCAGCATGTATCACATCTGGTATCAGCAACCGCTGATCCTGCTTGCGGGTGCTATCTGGTATAACCTGCTGACGCTGGCTGGCCATATTATTTTCCCCATCCGTCCGTTACAGGATCAGATCTCACGCTGTTTCACGCAACTGGCGGCTTATCTTGAAGCCAAAGCAACGTTGTTTGATCCCGATCAGGAAGATAACAACCAGCAACTGGTCGAGCTGGCCATGGCCAACGGTCAACTGGTCTCCACACTGAACCAAACAAAAAATACGCTACAGACCCGGCTGAAAGGAGATCGTGGCCAGAAAGGGACCCGCCGGACATTACATTATTATTTTGTGGTGCAGGATATTCATGAGCGCGCCAGCTCGTCCCACGTGCAGTACCTCAAACTCAGTGAACAATTTCATCACAGTGATATTCTGTTCCGCTTTCAGCGCCTGATGAGCATGCAGGCGCGGGCCTGTTTACAGCTGTCACAATGCATTCTTTATCGCCAGCAATATACCCACAACAGCCAGTTCGAACGGGCGTTTTCCCGGCTGGAAGAAGCCCTCAAACGTCTGGAATCTCATCACGAACACCGTGAGACATTACAGGCGTTACGCCATCTTTTACGCAATCTGCATGCGATTGACGCGCAACTGGCAAATATCGAGTCGGAGCAGTCTCTGCCGGAAAACCAGACCGGCAAAAGCCCGTTTGCGGAAGACCGTCTGACTGGCCTTGATGATATCTGGCTGCGCATTTCCCGCCATTTTACGCCGCAATCGGTGTTGTTCCGTCATGCAATTCGTATGTCTGTCGTGCTCTTTGTAGGCTACGTTTTCATTCAGGTCAGCGGCTTAAATCACGGCTACTGGATCTTGCTCACCAGTCTTTTTGTCTGTCAACCAAACTACAGTGCGACCCGCCGGAGGTTAGCTCTGAGGATAATCGGAACACTCGCCGGTATTGCTCTCGGGATCCCTATCTTGTATTTCGTTCCGTCCGTTGACGGGCAAATGATTCTGATCGTCATCAGCGGGTTATTGTTCTTTGCGTTCCGCACAGTGCAATACGCGCAGGCCACAATGTTCATCACCCTTCTGGTGTTGTTATGCTTCAATTTGTTAGGCGAAGGATTTGAAGTCGCTATCCCGAGAGTAATCGATACGCTGATTGGTTGTGGTATCGCCTGGGCGGCAGTGACCTTTATATGGCCCGACTGGAAATTCAGGCAACTTGATAAGGTGGTCAGAAAAACGTTCGATGCTAATTGCCGTTATCTTGATGCTATTCTGGTGCAGTACCATCAGGGGAAAGACAACAGTCTCGAGTACCGTCTGGCCCGCCGTGATGCGCATAATTGCGATGCCGAACTGGCGTCCGTGGTGTCGAACATGAGCTCTGAGAGAAATAACGAACCGGCGACACTCGAAGCGGCGTTTCGCCTGTTATGCCTCAATCATACTATGCTGAGCTACATTTCAGCGCTGGGTGCCCATCGCGAAAAACTCAATGATGCCGAAACCCTGAGGTTGCTGGATGATGCAGCATGCTGCGTTGACGGCGCTTTGCATCATCTGCCTTCTGAAGCAGAACGCATCCAACACGCGCTCGGTGAACTCACTGCACGTATTCAGATGCGTACAACGGATATCGACAGTAAAGAGCAGCTCGTGCTTCAGCAAATTGGATTACTGGTGGCTCATTTGCCTGAGCTCACCAGTCTTAATACTAAGATCCTGCCGGCACAAAATCGGCTCTAGTTGCAGATAACTTACGCAAACTTAGTGCACAACCGTTGATAGCTGCTCTTGGTGATGGTTAAACCAGTGAGTTAATGACTCTCTGGATTCCATCGGCAAAGCGGCTTCATGGAAGCCCAAAATTGCCCCTTCGAGTGCCATCAGTAAATTAATCCCTAAATTCTTTTTTTTAATGGCACACAGTTTGAGGTAGGTATGGCAGGCCCCCTGTAACCGCAAGTCCCCCGAGTTCTCAATGCCGACTTGCCAGAGCATCCTTTCTAGCGCCAGCGAGAGATTGGGTAAATCTTTCAATCGGACCGCTTCGTTGTTTTTTTTCAGCTCTATATCCCGCAACATCCCTTGCAACGATAATCTGCCCAGCTCGCACAGTGCCTGGTGATCACTCCATTGCCGGGCACTCACTTTGAAATAACGCAACTGCACATCCATGCCTCGCTTGCGATAGGTCAGCCTCTCCATCTTTTTGCGGCGAAAATGAGTTTCGGTTTCTCCGGTCGCTCGCAGATAGAGTTCACCATCAGAAACCAGGGCGAACATGACGCGGTCAGCGGACAAGCTCATCCCCCCAAATTGGGTGCGGGAACGAATATTGCCCAACGGGGCAAAAATCTCCAGACACTCAAGCACTCGTTTTTTTGATTTGTTTATCATTGCGTTATCCTTTTCACGTTAATCCCTTGCTTCCATTTTGAGTTACCAAAACAGCTAAAAGCAAAATACGCAATCTTATGAACTCCAACAAACATAAAATGCCGTTACAGCCTGTTGCCTTCAAAATTTGCGAGATATCTTGGAAAAATTGGGTTGATCTTTGCTCACCGCCAGAGTACTGTACATACATACAGTAACTCACTGGAGTACATCATTATGCGAACTCAACACCATACAAATCATCATTTTAGTCAGCTTGCTTTGCCCGTCACTCCGTCACAGGTAAATACGTCTGCATCCTTGAATAATGGTCTGATCACTGAGTTCGTCTATAGTGCGAGCCAACCTGCTTTTGCGCAGTTATTACTGCCCTTACTGCAACACCTGGGTATGCAGTCTCGCTGGTTGTTGTGGCTCACACCTCAACAAAAACTGAGCCGTCATTGGTTATCTCAGTCAGGTCTGCCGGTGGATAAGATGGTGCAAGTTAATCAAATTACGGCGATGTCGACGGTAGATGCGATGGAGAAAGCCTTGCAGACGGGTAACTACAGTGTCGTGTTGGGATGGCTTCCGGATTTGAGTGATACTGAGAGGGAAAGATTGCAAATTGCAGCACGCCAGGGTGGTGCTTACGGCTTCATAATGAGACCGACAAATGAACAGAATTCAGCTTGTGGACATCATTCCACAGTAAAAATTCACTCTTCCGTATACCATTAGTTCAAAATAGGAATCTTCCTATGAAAATAATGCGGAACTTAGTGATTTGTGCTGAATAATGCCTGCAAGCCAGTAAAAACGGGCTTCCGGAATGCAGATTAGTGCCAGATTTTGTCAGCAAATTGCCAAAGCCGTTAAGAAATGTGTCCGTTTTTCCCTTTTTTTCCACGGTGTTAACACATCAAGCTTGTAAGTTTCGCGCCACGTTGTAGACTTTACAACGCCAAGGTTGCTCGATAATGCCAACGTAAAGTGGCAAGTTCTGAAATGAAGCAATAATCTTGGCGTAAGGATTTTAACCAAGGGCTTAAAAAGCTTAAAGCTCAATTGCCTATTTGGATGATAACGAGGCGCAAAATGAAAAAGACAGCTATCGCATTAGCAGTGGCACTGGCAGGTTTCGCTACCGTAGCGCAAGCCGCCCCTAAAGATAACACCTGGTATACCGGTGGTAAATTGGGCTGGTCCCAATACCATGACACTGGTTTCGCAAACGCTTACAACGGTATCGGCAACGGCCCTACCCACGAAAGCCAACTGGGTGCAGGTGCGTTCTTGGGTTACCAAGCGAACCAATACCTGGGCTTTGAAATGGGATATGACTGGCTTGGCCGTATGCCTTACAAAGGCAGCGTAAATAACGGCGCGTTCAAAGCACAAGGCGTTCAGCTGGCTGCTAAACTGAGCTACCCGCTGACTGACGATCTGGACCTGTACACCCGTCTGGGTGGTATGGTTTGGCGTGCAGATGCTAAAGGTAACTTCAACAACGGTGCTAATGGTCGCGTAAGTGATCATGACACTGGTGTTTCTCCACTGGCAGCAGTTGGTGTTGAATACGCAGTAACCAAAAACTGGGCTACCCGTCTGGATTACCAGTGGGTTAACAACATTGGTGACGCGGCTACCGTTGGTGCACGTCCTGATAACGCAATGCTGTCTGTAGGTGTTTCTTACCGTTTCGGTCAAGATGAAGCAGCTGCTCCAGTTGTTGCTCCAGCACCAGCTCCAGCTCCAGTTGTAGAGACTAAGAAATTCACTCTGAAATCTGACGTTCTCTTCAACTTCAACAAAGCGACTCTGAAACCAGAAGGCCAACAGGCTCTGGATCAGCTGTACAGCCAGTTGAGCTCTATCGATCCTAAAGACGGTTCTGTTATCGTTCTGGGTTACACCGACCGTATCGGTTCAGAACAATACAACCAGAAACTGTCTGAGCAACGTGCTCAGAGCGTAGTAGATTACCTGGTATCTAAAGGTATCCCTGCTAACAAGATCTCTGCACAAGGCCAGGGTAAATCTAACCCAGTTACCGGTTCTACCTGTGACTCCGTTAAAGGCCGTGCTGCTCTGATCGACTGCCTGGCACCAGACCGTCGTGTAGAAATCGAAGTTAAAGGCTACAAAGATACTGTTACTCAGCCACAGGCTTAATAACACGCTTTAGCTACAGATACTAAAAACCCCGCCATGGCGGGGTTTTTTTTATGCCTTCGGTCAGAGCAAATAGCTGACTCCCTGAGACGCGAAAGCAAATCTATCCAATATCTTTCTTGCCGAGTATTTGTTCTAAATCTTCTTTCAATGAAGACATCTGATTCGCGTATTTCTCTTTACGCTCGGCATCTTCAAGCAGCTGAATGATTGTGTCAGAAAGCGTGACACCACGCCTTTGTGCCAATCCCGCTAAACGCTGCCAGACCAGAAATTCTAAATCGATAGATTTTTTGCGAGTGTGCTGATGCTCTGCATTGAAATGACGCTTACGGCGTGCACGAATCGTTTGCTTAAGACGATTTTCCAGCGCCGGATTCATATTATTAACAATCCAGTCTGACACTTTGACCGGCTCGTTTTCCAGGTTGAGAAGTTGATTCACGGATTCCTGGGCAGCGCTGTTTTCCAAATGGCGGGTGATCCGCTCACCTTCCCGGTGTTTTTTCACCAGATACTTCCATTTCCAACCACTTTCGAGATTTTCCAGTTGCTGATATTTCATCGTGAACTCTTCGGTGACCACGTAACTTTACTAAGCATAACAGCTTTAATTCAATTTTCACCCCAAATAAAACCGCTTATTTTGGTTGTTTTTTGCCCACCTGTACAGCAATGTGCACTAAGACCAATTCCGCTACGACTCTCATTGTATGCAGCCGGATTTATTCTTGTATAATCGCACTTTCCCTTTTTATAGAAAACAGCTAACACATTGACCAATAACCGACTTGACTGGCAGCTTTTACTGCCCGACTCCGCGCCTTACGAGGCAATCTTTGCAACGGCTGCCCAGTTAGCCCCTGTCGATTTTGCAGGAATTCAGCCCCGGCTGGAAAATGGTTTAACGCTGTTTTGTCATCCCCGCTCACGTGTGCGTTTTATGACGCTCAAGGCGCAGGAAAATCGCGAATACTTGTCACGCATTACGCAGGTGGTCAGCGACTTACTACCTGAACCGGCGGAAGTCACGGGTAATCGTTACCATATTGAAGGCAATAAGGTAACGCTGCTGGCGGCGAAGACAGCGGAAGATGCATTCGCGGCGAAATCGACCTGCCAGTATCGTGAATGGGTTGAACCTGAACAGCTGTTCGGGTGCGTGCGCATTTACAAAGACCAGATCCAGCTGGAGCCGGGATTGGTACACCAGGTGAATGGCGGTGTGCTGGTACTTTCCATCCGTACCCTCATCGCGCAGCCTCTGATGTGGTTGCGTCTGAAACAGATGATCACCGAAGGTCAATATCATTGGGTCTCACCAGATGAGACGACACCTTTACCTGTGACAGTCCCTCCGATGCCTTTGGATATTCGCCTGATTCTGGTCGGTGACCGCTTATCGCTTGGTGACCTCAGTGATATGGAGCCAGAGTTGGTGGATTCTTCCATTTATGGTGAATTTGAAGCCGACCTGCCGCTGACGGAAGAAAGCGATATGGAAACCTGGTGTGGTTATGTCAATACGCTGGCTGATGAGCTTGAGATCCCACGCCTGGCCGCTGATGCATGGCCCGAGTTTCTGAAAATGGCCATTCGTCACAGCACCGATCAGGGCAGTCTGACACTCGACCCAGTATGGCTGAACACCCAGCTTAGCGAAGCTGCACTCTATAATGAAGACGAGTTGCTGAGCGTTAAGTCTCTTGAAGCGGCATCCGGTGCACGTGCATGGCGTGAGAGTTATCTCCAGGAGCGTATGCAGGATGAAATCGAACTTGGACAAATTCGCATTGAAACAGAAGGCGAAGTTGTCGGGCAGATTAATGGCCTGTCTGTACTGGAATATCCGGGGCATCCGCGAGCGTTGGGTGAACCTTCCCGAATTAGTTGTGTCGTACATGCCGGCGACGGCGAATTTACAGACGTCGAACGTAAAGCCGAGTTAGGTGGTAATCTGCATGCCAAAGGCATGATGATTATGCAGGCCTTTCTGATTTCCGAGTTAGAACTCGACCAGCCTCTGCCCTTTTCCGCCTCGATTGTATTTGAGCAGTCTTACGGAGAAGTGGACGGCGACAGCGCTTCACTTGCTGAACTCTGCGCACTGATCAGTGCGTTGTCGATGCAGCCGATCAACCAGCAAATTGCGGTCACCGGCTCTGTCGATCAGTTTGGGAATGTGCAACCTATTGGTGGCGTAAACGAGAAAATCGAAGGTTTCTTCGAAGTTTGTCAACGTCGCGGTTTGACCGGTAAACAAGGGGTCATTCTGCCAACCAGCAACGTGCGCAACCTGTGCCTGCATCCGCAGGTTCTGGACGCCGTTCGCGAAGGCCAGTTTCATTTATGGGCAGTTGATAACGCAGCCGAAGCGCTGCCTATCCTGACCGGATTGATTTACACAAACGAAGAAGAAGCTGAAGAAGAGCGTCCGAGTCTGCTGGGATTAATTCAGCAGCGTATTGCGCTGGCGACATCGCAAGGCAGCCCGCGTTATCCGTGGCCTCTTCGCTGGTTGAACTGGTTCAATCGCAGCTGATCGGAGTTGTTCAGCTTACAGCTGTTCGCTAAACTTCGCCCTTCATTAAAATAAGGCTTACATAGAACATGGTAGATAAACGCGATTCCTATACGAAAGAAGACCTCATAGCTTCTGGCCGCAGTGAACTGTTCGGCGCTGGTGGCCCTCCGTTACCATCAGGCAATATGCTGATGATGGATCGTATCGTTAAGATGCAAGAAGACGGCGGCACCCATGGCAAAGGCTATGTTGAAGCTGAATTAGATATCAACCCTGATCTGTGGTTCTTTGGTTGTCACTTTATTGGCGATCCGGTAATGCCTGGTTGTCTGGGTCTGGATGCCATGTGGCAGTTAGTGGGCTTCTATCTGGGCTGGCTCGGTGGCGAAGGCAAAGGCCGCGCACTGGGTGTGGGTGAAGTTAAATTCACCGGTCAGGTTCTGCCAACCGCAAAACTGGTCACCTACCGCCTGAATTTCAAACGTGTTATCAACCGTAAACTGATCATGGGCGTAGCTGATGGTGAAGTGCTGGTTGATGGTGTGGTGATTTACACCGCAACTGATCTGAAAGTGGGTTTGTTCAAAGACGCGGCTGCTTTCTAAGAGAGCCTGTTGCTGAGTCTGATAAAACGGTGAGTCTGATGGGCTCGCCGTTTTTTATGCGTGTTTTTCAGCGAACAGGGATGGTATTTGCCACAAACAAAAACCTCCGCGCACAGCGGAGGTTGTTCCTTATTCTGACAGGGTAGCCGCTTAAGCGGTAACAGCCCTGTCCTCCATGGCTTGTCGCCAACCCCCGAGCCAGTGTGATCGGGCATCTAATGATTGGTACGGACAAATCTCTTTTGAGCGTCCGCCAATACCTGCTTGATATCCACGTGATTGTGCCCGTTCCAGGCGATCGCGTTTTTGTCTCTTCATGCCTTGTATCCCTCATTATTCAGGTCAGGTGGAAAGAAAACAGTGGCCCGCTTCTGCGTCCACATCTAACAAATAGCTGCAATATGAGGAGAGGTCAATGCGCAAAATTCACGCCAATGTCACATTTGTGAGCTATATTATTGGATTGCGCACAAAATAATCGCGCCAGTTAATCCCTCATCTGGCTGATCCCCATAAAAAAATCCCGGTGTCTGTCAGGTCAGAAACCGGGATTTTTTATCTTTAACTTAAAAAATATTAAGCTTAAAAAAACGTCATCTTATCTGCGCAGCAATCTGGCCCGCTTCTTGCTGCCAGCCGGTAGCCAACGTTCTGACCAGCGCGTCATAACCATCTTCGTTTTGCTTGAGATTCAGGGTGAAATCACGCTGAATCATCTGCCCGTTGCGTGTCAGGCTCCAGCTGCCACTGACGATCACAATACCGTCATAGCGGCCATGGAAACCGGTGACATTAACGTTCAGCACATCCTGATCGTCGGTATTCGCCGCCTGAGTGGAAACCAGCGAGCCCGGCAAGTCCCGGCGTAAATAGGTGACCAGTGCTTGCTGTAGTTGCTGATCCAACGGACTGGCCCAGAGATTATTCTGGGTCAGCGTGTACTGCACATCATTGGTCTGATATACCAGCCCTGACCCTGCCAGATAATCAGCAACACTCACCCGCTCAACCCACAGATGCCGCTGTACGGCACCTGCAGACATCACGCTACCTGTTGTTACGGTGCTGCTCAGCACAGGCAACTGGTAGTAGGTTTTCTGATCACTGCTGCTACAGGCAGTCAGGAATAATGCTAAGACGACAGGTATCCATTTCATCATTATTTGGCCTTCTTCGGCTGAGGATCATCTTGCCCTGGGGCAGCGAAAATCAGTGCGTTACTTTTCTGATTCAGCGTTTTCAATACCGGTTGCAGCTCACGCAGGGTTTTATCCAGACTCTGCATATCGCCGACCAGATTGCCGTACGCTGGCGAACCAGGCTGGAAGCCTTTCAGGCTGCGGTTCAACTGAATCAGCGTCTGCTGCATATCCTGAGGCAGATTTTTCATCTCTTTACTGCTGACAATCGCGTTCAGAGACTCAATCGTTTTCTGCGTTGACTTCATCGTCCTCTGACTTTCAGCCAGCGTACTTGTCGCTTCGCGCATCATCGGTTCGATTGGCAAATTGTTGATCTTATCGAGGGTTGTCATCAGTTTTTGCTGAATCTGTGCAAAGCCTCCGCTCACCGTCGGCAACAATTTATGCCCGCCGATTTCCAGCGGCCCTTTCCACGGTTTTTCATTCGGATAGAAATCCAGATCGATATACATCGCCCCTGTTAACAGGTTGGCGGATTTCATCGAAGCACGCAGACCCTGAGCAATACCGTCACGGATATGATCTTCAATATTGAAATTACTGCCCAGCAGTTGAACGAAGCGATCGGGTTCAATGCGGATCAGCACAGGAATACGATAATCGTCCGACATCTGCTGTTTCACCACATTCATCGGATAAGGCACTTCGGCCACAGTACCCAGACGAATACCACGGAATTCAACAGGTGCGCCAGGTTGCAGACCGCGAATAGAATCCGAGAAGAACATCACGTAATCCGTGTGACGGGTATACAGCGATTCCTGAATGCTTTTCTGATCATCAAAGAGCTTATAACTGTCACCATTTTTGGCTTCGTTGCCCTGCGTCCAGCCATTCGGAATATCAAAGCTGACACCACCACTAAATAACGTGGTCAGTGACCCCATTTCGACACGCATACCGGCGGCAGACATATCGAAGTTCACGCCGCTGTCTTTCCAGAAACGCACGTTATCAGTTACCAGTGTGTCGTAAGGCGCACGGATGAAAAGCTGGTATTTGATGTTACGTGCTTTCGGATCAAAGTGACTGGTTTCCACCGTACCGACCTGGAAACCCCGGAACAACACCGGGTCGCCTGGACTCAGCTGACCGGAACGCTCACTTTCCAGACTCACGCGGATCCCTTTCGCATCAGGTGAAGCCAGCGGGGGGGAGTCATCCAGTTTATATTCTGATTTTTCTCCCCCCTTGTTACCCGGCTGCAGCTGAATATAAGCGCCGGACAATAATGTGCCCAGACCGGAGATGCCTTCACGTCCGATTTGCGGTTTCACTACCCAAAAAACAGAGTCCCCGCGCAGCATTTTTTCCATGCCGGTGTTCAGTCGTGCTTTGATGATAACTTGTTGTAAATCATCGCTAAGCGTAACGGACTCTACTTTACCGACATCGACGTTACGGCTTTTGATGGTGGTTTTGCCACCTTCGATACCCTCAGCAGTGGTAGTGATCAGCGTGACTTCCGGGCCCTGATGGCTGTAGTGATAAAACAGGATCCACGCGCCAATCAGCGCAGTGACGATCGGTACGATCCACACTGGCGACCAGCGTTTAATTTTCTCTACTTTGGCAGTTCCGTCATGCTCTGCCATGTTATTTCCCGCCATCTTGTGGCTCCTTTGTAGACTTCATTCCAGCACGATCCCAAATGAGCCTTGGGTCAAATGTCGTTGCGGCAAACATGGTGAGGATAACTACGCCGGCGAACAGCAGCGCGCCAATATCCGGATAAATACTCATCAGTTGCCCCATTCTCACCAGCGCCGCCAGTACCGCAATAACAAACACGTCGATCATTGACCAGCGGCCAACGAACTCAACCACCTCGTAAATGACATGTAATCGTTCCCTGTCGATCTCTTTATTACTGTTCGCATCCCAGCATAGCCAGCCAATAGCGATCATTTTGAGCGTCGGTACCATAATACTGGCGATCAAAATAACCAGAGCCACGGGATAGGAACCTTCGCTCCATAACAGCGCCACCCCGGCCATAATCGTAGACGGTATCGGATTACCCAGTACCTGAGTGATCATGATAGGCAACAGATTTGCCGGGATATACAGCAGAACGGAGGTCACCAGCAGAGCCATTGTCCATTGCAGACTATTTTTACGCCGTGCATGACCATGGGTTTTGCAACGGCCGCATTCTTTCTGATCAACCGGTAAAATTGCCATGCAGCAATGACAGGATCGCAGACCCTGACGCAGACCGCTTTCTCCCATGCGCAGTGGCTGATCTACCGCCGGAGCAGGTTCGATGTGCTGCCATATCCAAAGACGGTCAGTGCATTGAAAGGCACGCAATTGCAGAAGGCAAAACAGGACATAGGGATAAAAACTGCTGCCCACGCCCACGTCGCCATAAGCCATGAGTTTCACGAAGCTGACCAGTACCCCGGCAAGGAAAATCTCGACCATACACCAGGCTTTCAGTTGGAATAAGGTCCGGGCAATGACAACTTTCCAGCGAACGGGAATATTGAAACTCTGGCAGAGGATGATAATGGACAGCATGCAGATGGCCGGGAGCAGTTGCACCACGATCATGAATAACGACGCCATGCTGGCATAGTCTTCTGAAACCAGAACCTGAGGGATTTGCACCAGCGTGACTTCGCTGCTCAGCCCGGCAACATTCATATTGACGAAAGGAAAGAGATTGGCCAGCAACAGCATGAACAACGCACTGATGGCATAACCGACAGGACGTCTTCGAGGCTCATTCCAGCGGGAGGTTAGCGTAGTGTGGCAACGGGGACACACCGCTTTTTGCCCGATGTGCAGGCCGGGTATTGCCACCAGCATATCGCATTGGGGACATAATATGTGCGGGTCATGATCATGGGCGTCAGAACACACTATCGACTCCTCAACAGCGGAAAGACTACGAATATCGGCAACCGGCCTTCCCTTTATCCGGTTGCCAATCATGAGGCAGTGTTAAGCGTTCTTCTGCGCTTCCAGCGCTTCCCAACGTTCAAACGCCTGCTCTAACTCAAGCTCTGCGGCAGCGAAAGCGGTGAGCACCTGCTGCGTTTCTTCATGAGGAAGGGTGAAGAAATTCGCATCGCTCATTTGCTGTTGCAAGGCACTGATTTTTTCTTCCAGAGTGCTGATTTGCGAAGGCAATTGTTCCAGCTCACGTTGCTGATTATAGCTGAGCTTATTCGCGGTGCGTTTGGCCGGTTCTGCTTTAGGTTGTGCAGCGGGTTTATTTTCCGTGGTCACCGCCTGACGGATTGGCTTCTGGTTGCGGCGCTGATGCTGTGCATCATGGTAACCACCGACATAGCTGTTGATCACGCCATCGCCTTCATAAATCCAGCATTCGGTTGCCGAGTTATCAACGAATTCACGATCATGACTCACCAGCAGTACCGTGCCCTGATAGCTGTCGATCATCTCTTCCAGGAGTTCAAGAGTTTCCACATCCAGGTCGTTGGTCGGTTCATCGAGGATCAACAGGTTGCTTGGGCGCAGGAATAATTTTGCCAGCAGAAGGCGGTTACGTTCGCCACCTGACAGCGCTTTTACCGGTGTCATGGCACGTTTCGGGTGGAACAGGAAATCCTGCAGGTAGCCCAGTACATGGCGTGCACGGCCATTGACCATCACTTCCTGCTTACCTTCGGCCAGGTTATCCATCACCGTACGCTCAGGATCCAGCTCAGCACGGTGCTGGTCGAAGTACGCCACTTCCAGTTTAGTACCGCAGTGAACACGGCCGCTGTCTGCCTGAATTTTACTTAACATCAGTTTCAGCAACGTCGTTTTACCACAACCGTTCGGGCCAATCAGCGCAATTTTATCACCACGCATGACTTGCGCAGAGAAGTTGCTCACCAGTTGTTTTCCGGCAATGCTGTAATAAACGTCTTCCATTTCAAAGACAATCTTGCCTGAACTCGCGGCTTCGACCACCTGCATTTTGGCGGTGCCCATCACTTCCCGGCGATCGGAACGCTCTTTACGCAGGGCTTTCAGAGCGCGTACGCGGCCTTCGTTGCGGGTACGGCGGGCTTTGATACCCTGACGGATCCACACTTCTTCCTGCGCCAGTTTTTTATCAAACTCAGCGTTCTGCAGTTCTTCAACGCGTAAGGCTTCTTCTTTTGCCAGCAGATAGGCTTCGTAATTACCTGGATAAGACACCAGTTTGCCGCGATCAAGATCGACAATGCGCGTCGCCATATTGCGGATGAAAGAACGGTCATGGGAAATGAAGATAATGCTGCCCTGGAATTCCTTCAGGAAGTCTTCCAGCCACGCGATACTTTCGATATCCAGATGGTTCGTCGGTTCATCGAGCAGCAGAATATGCGGCGCGCTGACCAGAGCACGGCCCAGCGCCGCTTTACGCAGCCAGCCGCCGGACAGGGATTTCAGCTCTGTATCTGCATCCAGACCCAGTTTCAGCAATACTTCGTTGATACGGCTGTCGAGCTGCCACAGGCCCTGATGATCGAGGATCTCCATCACCTGAGCCAGTTTGTTCATGTTCTTTTCGCTCGGGTCGGTTTCAACCAGATGCGAAATCGCGTGATACGCCTTCAGATGTTCAGCCTGCTCGAACACGCCTTCGGAGACGAAATCAAACACCGTACCCTCGACATTGCGCGGCGGATCCTGTTGCAGACGCGCCACAATCAAATCCTGCTCATACACGATACGCCCGTCATCGAGCGGCACTTCGCGGTTCAGGATCTTCATCAGCGTCGATTTACCGGCACCGTTACGGCCAACCAGACAGACACGCTCATTCGGCTCGATGTGTAATTCGGTGTTATCCAACAGCGGCGAGTCACTGAATGACAGCCAGGCACCTGACATACTAATTAACGACATAAACTTTATTTTTCCTCGCCGGCATGGGACAGCAGCCAGCAGTTATGAATCTGACGATTACGGGCGAAATCCTGTGACAGGGTTTGGCTGGTGATTTCTTTCGCGCTCAGCCCCAGTTTACTCAGTCCGTCGAGATCCATCTGGAAACCGCGCTTGTTGTTGGAGAACATAATGGTGCCGTTGCGACGTAAAATGCGTTTCAGATCTTTCATCAGAGCCAGATGATCACGCTGTACGTCAAAACTTTCGGCCATACGTTTCGAGTTGGAGAACGTCGGTGGATCGATAAAGATCACATCAAACTGTTCGTCACACATGCCCAGATATGACAGGCAATCCGCCTGGATAAGTCGATGCTGACGGCCGGTCAGATCGTTGGCACGCAGGTTCTTTTCCGCCCATTCCAGATATGTGCGGGACATATCTACCGTGGTCGTGCTGCGCGCGCCGCCCAGGCCAGCATGAACACTGGCGGTACCGGTGTAAGCAAACAGGTTAAGGAAGTCTTTACCTTTGCTCATTTCACCCAGCATTTTGCGAGCGATACGGTGATCAAGGAACAAGCCGGTATCGAGATAATCCGTCAGGTTAACCCACAGTTTAGCGTTGAATTCCTCAACCAGCAGGAACTCACCTTTCTGCGCCAGTTTCTCGTACTGACTGGTGCCTTTCTGGCGCTCACGGGTTTTCAGGATCAACTGGCTGGATGAAATATCCAGTACAGACAGGGTGGCGTTTATCACGTCAAACAAGCGCTGACGGGCTTTTTGTGCATCAACCGTTTTTGGCGGCGCATATTCCTGCACCACCACTTTGCTGCCATAGCGGTCAACCGCAACGTTATAATCCGGCAAATCGGCATCATACAGGCGATAGCATTCAATGCCCTGCTGTTTGGCCCATTTTCCCAGTTTTTTGACGTTTTTACGCAGGCGGTTAGCGTAATCTTCCGCCATTTGCGTACCGGCCGCACCCGTCGGGTTTTCTGCCAGCTGATAGTTTTTCTGCACACATTCCAGCGGGCCGTTTTTAGCTTTGAACTGGCGCTCAGCACGCAGTTGCAGGCAGCTCAGCAATTCCGGTGACGCACTGAACAGCGACAACTGCCAGCCACCAAATTTGGTCTTCATGATGCGGCCGAGCATGTTATGCAGCGCAATCAATGCCGGTTCGCTTTCCAGACGCTCGCCGTATGGCGGGTTGCTGATGACCGTACCCACCGGGCCTTCCGGCAGCGGATTCACCAGTTTCCCAACTTCTGAGGCTTCAAAGCTGATCAGTTCCGCAACACCAGCGCGACGGGCGTTCGCACGCGCCATCTCAATCACGCGACGGTCGATATCAGAACCGAAGAAACGGGACGTGGTTTCCTGCACCGCACGGCGGGTACGAACCTGCGCTTCTGCGATCAGTTCGCGCCACAGTTCAGCGTCAAATTTATTCCAGCCGGTAAAGCCCCAGTGCTGACGATGTAAGCCAGGCGCGCGATCGGCAGCGATCATTGCCGCTTCAATCAGCAATGTCCCGGAACCACACATCGGATCGACCATCGGTGTGCCCGCCTGCCAGCCGGAGCGCATTACAATCGCTGCTGCCAGGTTTTCTTTCAGCGGCGCCTGACCGGTCAGATCGCGGTAGCCGCGCTGATGCAGGCCTTCGCCGCTGAGATCCAGCGCGACGCTGGCGGTATCACGCTGCAGGAAGACGTTTACGCGGATGTCGGGCTGCTGTTTCGCCACATTCGGACGTTCGTCCATTTTGCGGGTAAAGCTGTCGACGATGGCGTCCTTCACTTTCAGTGCACCGTACTGGCTGTTACGGATTTCGTCATTCAGGCCGCTGAAATGCACAGCGAAGGTTTTTTCCACGCCAAAAACGGCCGGCCAGTCGATCGCCATCACGCCAAGATAAAGATCCAGATCGCTGTGAACTTTGAATTCGTTCAGCGGCAACAGGATGCGCGAAGCCAGACGGCTCCACAATAAGCTGCGGTACAGCAGGCGATCGTCACCTTCAAAATGCACCCCTCCCTGCACAACTTTACAGGCTTGCGCACCCAGCGTTTCCAGTTCGCTTTTTAACAGTTCTTCCAGTCCACGCGCCGTGCTGGCAAACAAAGAGTTCATATCGACATATCACCAAAAATAAAATTGTTGCGCATTATAGCTAATCCCCGCCTCTTGTCATAAAGTCTCTGGTTCTTCTTAAGACTTTACACTCTGAGAGGCAGTCTTCAGTGCCCATTCTTTCACGTTTATTTGTTCACCCGGTCAAATCCATGCGCGGCCTGCAGGTTTCATACTCGCTGGTGACAGCAACCGGCCTGGCGTTCGATCGCCAGTTTATGATTACCGATCCGCAAGGCATGTTCATTACAGCCCGCCAGTATCCGAACCTCGTTCTGTTCACGCCGGTTTTGTTGCCCGATGGTCTGATGATCTCCGCGCCCGAAGGCGAAAGCATCACAGTCAAATTTCGTGATTTCGCAGGCGTTCACTCGCCGACGGAAGTCTGGGGCAATCAGTTTACCTCACTCATCGCGCCGGAACCCGTAAATCGCTGGTTAAGTGGCTATTTAAAGCGTGACGTTCAACTGCGCTGGGTTGGCGATGAACCGACGCGCCGGGTAAAAAAACATCCGGAAGTGCCGCTGTCGTTTGCTGACGGATTCCCGTATCTGCTGATCAATGAAGCCTCAATGCAGGATTTACAGCGCCGCTGTCCGGGCGGTGTCAGGATTGAGCAATTCAGGCCGAACATCGTGGTCAGCGGCGCACAAGCCTATGCCGAAGACAGCTGGCAGACGATCCGCATCGGGGAAGTGATTTTCGATCTGGTGAAACCTTGCAGCCGCTGTATTTTTACCACAGTCAGTATCGAAAAAGGTCGCAAACATCCGCGTGGCGAACCGTTGAAAACATTGCAGGGCTATCGTACCGCCAGCGACGGCGATGTCGATTTCGGTCAGAACATGATTGCCCGCAACAGCGGCGTGATCCGCGCAGGCGACAGCGTTCAGGTGCTGGCAACCAGGCCACCACGGCCTTACTGCGCGGGCGATATCATTGAAAATGTGGAAGCGCCAAAAAGCACCGCGCAGGACGTCAGCATTAATTATCAGGGAACGCAGTTTACCGGCAACAATCAGCAGATTTTGCTCGAGCAGCTGGAATTGCAGGGATTACGTATCCCCTATTCCTGTCGTGCAGGAATTTGTGGCGCGTGCAGGATGATATTGAAAGAAGGAAAAGTGGCACCGCTGAAAGAGAGTGCAGTGGGAAAAGATGGAACGATATTAGCGTGTAGTTGTATTCCGGCTACGGATATCGTGCTCGGCTAGAGGTGTATTTAATGAGGATCAGGCAGGAAACTAAACTGCCTGATCGTAGACATCATCCCTGTCAACGCGGAATGCTGCTGGCATTAGCCGGTCATGCATCACTTTAATAGCATCCCCCAGCACCATGCCGCGCCCTGCGACCGTCAGCCGTTCCTGCGCCAGCAGGCACAGACTGGCATTATCACCGGATTCCACCACCAGTAATGTCGCCTGTTCACCGCTTTCCATCACCTGCACCTGAGCAAGCTGACCATTCGCAGGCTGGTAAGGACGCATCTGCTGACTGAAATGCCAGCTCTTCGGCATCAGCGGTTTTAAAAAACGATAAGCGACTAAGGCGTTCAGAACTAATTCAGCGCGTTGTTCAGCTGCGAGACGAATATGTTTGCACTGTTCTTCAAAATCAAAATACAGCGCCGCATCATCGACACAAAATGACATATTTCCGAAAGCATCAGGAGTTAACATTTTGGCGGGAAAACGGGAACGGAAAATCATGCCATTGGCGAGGTCCAGCATAAGCCGGTCATGTTCTGTATCAAAATACCAACGCCAATTATCATCTGGTTTAATTTTCATTTCGTCATCCTGTTTACCCTCATGCCCTCTGCCTGACTTCATTACCGGCTAATCTGTAAGAATAGATTTTTCAGTAACGAAACGATATCAGACAAATCCTGAGCCTGAATTACGGTCAGTGGACAAAATATAGACGAGCCGGGTTAATAAATAAACCCCTGACTCGTCTTCAGGATGAAAAATATTAGATATGGGTAACAATATCTTTGATCAGACCCGGACCTTTAAAGATAAAGCCGGAATAGATTTGAATTAAGGAAGCGCCTGCGGCCATTTTCTCACGGGCCGCCGTTAATGAATCAATACCGCCAACACCAATAACCGGCAGACGCCCTTGTAATTCATGAGAGAGCATACGGATAATTTCTGTGCTGCGCAGCTGCAACGGGCGCCCGCTCAGACCACCAACCTGTTCGCAATAATTTAGCCCCTGAACCAGTTTACGATCGAGTGTGGTATTGGTCGCAATCACGCCATCCATATTATGGCGCACTAAACTGTCGGCTATTTGGATCAATTCTTCCTCAGAAAGATCCGGTGCGATCTTCACCGCAACAGGCACATATTTCTGATGGCGTTGCTGTAACTCAAGCTGCTTATTCTTAATCGCTGCCAGCAAATCATCCAGCGCTTCACCGTATTGCAGTGAACGTAATCCCGGCGTGTTAGGTGATGAAATATTCACCGCGATATAACCGGCGTACGGATATACCTTTTCCATACAGGTCAGATAATCGTCTGCGCCGTGCTCAACAGGCGTATCTTTATTCTTGCCAATATTAATCCCCAGAATGCCGCCAAAATGTGATTTTTTGACATTATTCACCAGATTATCCACGCCATGGTTATTGAAACCCATGCGGTTAATCAGGCCTTCAGCTTCCACAATACGGAATAAACGCGGCTTATCATTACCGGCCTGCGCACGCGGGGTCACAGTACCGACTTCAATAAATCCAAAGCCCATTGCCCCCAGCGCATCAATACATTCGCCGTCTTTATCCAGGCCTGCGGCCAGTCCCAAAGGGTTCTTAAAGGATAATCCCATGCAGTTTACCGGTTTGGTGGGCACTGACTGGCGGATCAAGAATTCAAACGGGGTGCCGGAAATGCGGCTCAACTGACGAAAGGTTAACTCGTGGGCGCGCTCTGGATCGAGCTGAAACAGTGCTTTCCTGACAAGAGGATAATACATGGAGACTCCTGAATTCCCGGTGGCTAGACGGGGCGGTATTATTGACTAAGCGCCGGACAATTGGAAATGATAACCGGCATATTGGCCAAATAATTGCTTCGCTGCGCAAACGATTACCTTTTTGTTACCTTTAATTCACTTTTATTTCCTTTCCCCCCATCGCCCCACAGCACACCCGACACGTGCTTTATCTGATTTGAAACTTTCCATAGCCAAAATTGAGATTTCCGCTGCGCCGCCTCTGCCTGCTAGGTTTACCTCACTTCGTTAAGAAAAATGATAGTTCTATAACAGATTGTTATAAGGAATAAGCAAATGCGTGTAGTGACTCTGGCAGGCAGTCCGCGACAACCCTCCCGCTCCTCTTCCCTGCTGGCACTCAGCCACCAGTGGCTGGCGAGCCGTGGCGTTGAAGTCTTTACCTACAATATTCAGGATTTTTCAGCAGACGATCTGCTTTTCGCTAATTTTGGCAGCCCGCAACTCAAGCAACTGAATGCTGAACTGGCGAGTGCTGATGGCCTGATCGTCGCCACACCAGTGTATAAGGCGTCTTTTTCCGGCGCACTGAAAACCCTGCTCGATTTACTGCCAGAACGCGCGCTCGACCATAAAGTGGTGTTGCCACTGGCTACAGCCGGATCTATCGGCCATATGCTGGCCGTCGATTACGCCCTAAAACCGGTACTCGCCTCGCTGAAAGCACAGGAAGTGTTGCAGGGCGTTTTCGCAGATGACAGCCTGATCACCGATTATCAGACGTTCCCTGCGAAGCTGGCCCCCGCACTGGAAGAGCGTTTGATCGAATCTCTGGAAAACTTCTACCTGGCGCTGAGCCGCCGCCGTCCGCAGCTTCCGTCTGTTGCATCCCTTTCTGCGCAAGCACTGCGTGTCTGACTTTAAAAGGAATTAATCATGCCTGCTTCTTTCTCTTTATTACGCCGTATCCCGGTTGTGGCCAGCCTGCTGACCAGCCTTTTCCTGAGCGGCACCGCAACGGCTCAGGAAAAGGATCCGGCGCAATTACGTATTGCCTATCAGAAAGGATCTGTCGGACTGGTGCTGGCGAAATCACACCAGTTACTGGAAAAACGTTTCCCGGACACAAAAATAAGCTGGGTAGAATTCCCTGCCGGGCCGCAAATTCTTGAAGCGCTGAACGTCGGAAGTATTGATCTGGGCGGTACCGGTGATTTGCCGCCGTTGTTCGCGCAGGCAGCGGGGGCAGATTTGTTGTATATCGGCTCTGAACCCCCGAAACCGAAAGCAGAAGTGATTCTGGTCGACAGCAAGAGTCCGATCAAAACCGTCGCAGATCTCAAAGGTCATAAAGTCGCTTTCCAGAAAGGCTCCAGTTCGCACAACCTGCTGTTGCGTGCCCTGCAACAGGCGGGCCTGAAATTCAGCGATATCCAGCCGGTCTATCTGACCCCTGCCGATGCACGGGCCGCATTCCAGCAACATGATGTGGATGCCTGGGCTATCTGGGATCCGTATTATTCGGCCGCGCAAGTTCAGGGTGATGTGCGCGTTCTGACCGACGGCTCGACGCTCCACCAGACGGGCTCCTTCTATCTGGCACCGAAAAAATACACCGAGGCCAATCCTCAGTTCATCAGTCAGGTTCTGGAAGTGTTAACGCAGGCGAATGCGCTGACCAAAACTGACCGTGAACAAAGTATCAAACTGCTTTCTCAGTCGATGGGGTTACCGGAAAAAGTGGTCGCCTCTTATCTGGATCATCTGCCGGATATGCCTATCACGCCGGTCAGTGCGGAAACAGAAAAGCGCCAGCAGCAAACCGCCGATTTGTTCTATCAGAACCATATTTTGCCAAAGCCGGTTGAAATTAAAGACCGCATCTGGAAACCAGCCGTACAAGCTAACTGAACATCCATTTAGCCGCCGCTGAGCGGTAACGAATCGCACACTTTGAGAGGAACACAACGATGAGTCTGAACGTATTCTGGTTTTTACCTACCCACGGCGACGGCCGCTATTTAGGCACAGAAGAAGGTGCCCGCGTGGTCGATCACGGCTATCTTCAGCAGATCGCGCAAGCGGCTGACCGTTTAGGTTTTGGCGGCGTGCTACTGCCAACGGGTCGTTCATGCGAGGACTCATGGCTGGTAGCGGCTTCCCTGATTTCTGTCACACAACGTCTGAAATTCCTGGTGGCGCTGCGTCCCGGCATTATTTCTCCGACACTGGCAGCCCGTCAGGCAGCAACACTCGACCGGCTTTCCGGCGGTCGTGCACTGTTTAATCTGGTGACAGGTGGCGATCCGGCTGAACTGGCGGCTGAAGGTTTACACCTCAATCATAAAGAACGTTATGAAGCGTCGGCGGAATTTACGCGTATCTGGCGTCGTGTTCTGGAAGGTGAAACCGTCGATTACGAAGGCAAACACATTCAGGTAAAAGGCGCGAGCCTGATGCATCCACCGGTTCAATACCCCCGCCCGCCGCTGTATTTCGGTGGTTCTTCCGACGAAGCACAGGATCTCGCCGCCGAGCAGGTGGAACTTTATCTGACCTGGGGCGAACCTCCGGCGTTAGTGAAAGAGAAAATTGAACAGGTGCGTGCCAAAGCTGCCGCACAAGGCCGCACCGTGCGTTTCGGCATTCGTCTGCACGTGATTGTGCGTGAAACCAACGAGGAAGCCTGGCGTGCTGCCGACAAACTTATCGCCAACGTGGATGATGAAACTATTCAACGCGCGCAGGCGGCTTTCGCTAAAACCGACTCTGTCGGTCAGCATCGTATGGCGGCATTGCACGGCGGCGACCGCAACAAGCTGGAAATCAGCCCGAATCTCTGGGCCGGCATTGGTCTGGTACGCACCGGAGCCGGGACGGCGCTGGTGGGCGATGGCCCGACCGTCGCCGCGCGTATGCAGGAATATGCTGATCTGGGCATCGATACCTTTATTTTCTCCGGTTATCCGCATCTGGAAGAAGCGTACCGCGTCAGCGAACTGCTGTTCCCGCATCTGGAACTGGCGAAACCGGAAGATGACAATACTGTGAAGAAAGCCATTTTGCCGCGTGGCGAGCTGGTCGCTCATGACTTTGCGACCAAACGCACCGCCAGTCAGCACTGAGGAGAATACCGATGACAACGACACAACGCTGGCTGAACCGCGCTGCTCCCTGGGTAGTGCCGGTGGTTCTGATCGGTGGCTGGCAGTTAGCTGTCGAAGCGGGCTGGTTATCCAACCGCATTCTGCCCGCTCCCAGCGCAGTGGTGGAAGCCTTCTGGACACTGGCGAAGAGTGGCGAGCTGTGGCAGAACCTGAAAATCAGTACCTTCCGCGCTCTGATTGGTTTCGCTATCGGCGGCAGTCTCGGCTTGCTTCTCGGCTTTATTACCGGGCTTTCCCGCTGGGGCGAACGTCTGCTCGACAGTTCTCTGCAAATGCTACGAAACATTCCGCATCTGGCGCTGATCCCGCTGGTGATCCTGTGGTTCGGCATTGATGAATCCGCCAAGATCTTCCTCGTGGCGTTGGGAACGCTGTTCCCGATTTATCTCAACACCTACCACGGCATCCGCAATATCGACCGCGGTCTGCTTGAAATGTCGCGCAGTTACGGGCTTTCCGGTTTCCCGCTGTTTATTCAGGTGGTATTACCGGGCGCGTTGCCATCAATTATGGTCGGCGTACGATTTGCGCTGGGGTTCATGTGGCTGACGTTGATTGTGGCCGAAACCATTTCCGCCAACTCCGGGATTGGTTATCTGGCGATGAATGCCCGCGAGTTTTTACAAACTGACGTCGTGGTTGTCGCCATCGTGCTTTACGCCATTCTTGGCAAACTGGCCGATGTCCTTGCCCGCCTGCTGGAAAGTGTCTGGCTGCGCTGGCACCCTGCATATCAGAAAAAACATGGAGATGCCGCATGAACGCCCCCGCACGTATTCCGCAAGGCACGCCGGTGACACTGTCCGGCATCACCAAAAAATACGGTAACCGCGCCGTGCTGAACGATATCAATCTGCGCATTCCGCCCGGCCAGTTTGTAGCCGTCGTCGGGCGCAGCGGTTGTGGCAAAAGTACCCTGCTGCGTTTGCTGGCCGGGCTGGAAAAAACCACTCAGGGCGAACTGCTCAGCGCCAGCGCACCGCTGAGTCAGGTGCGCGAAGATACGCGTCTCATGTTTCAGGATGACCGACTGCTGCCATGGAAAAAGGTGATTGATAACGTGGGATTGGGCCTGAAAGGCCAGTGGCGTGAAGCCGCACAAGCTGCACTGGAAGAAGTCGGGCTGGCAGATCGTGCCGACGACTGGCCGTCAGCATTATCCGGCGGACAGAAACAACGCGTGGCACTGGCGCGTGCATTAATCCACCGCCCTCGCCTGCTGTTACTGGATGAACCGCTGGGCGCACTGGATGCCCTGACGCGCATCGAGATGCAAAGCCTGATCGAGCGTTTGTGGCAGCAACATGATTTCACCGTGCTGCTGGTGACGCACGATGTCAGTGAAGCGGTGACCGTCGCTGACCGTGTGATCCTTATCGATCAGGGGCAGATTGGCATGGATTTAACGGTTGATTTGCCACGTCCGCGTCGTAAAGGTTCTGCGCGACTGGCGGAGCTGGAAGCCGAAGTGCTGGAACGCGTGCTGACGCCACAGCCTCCACATACGGTGGCGCAGGAAGCAAAACGCGCGCAAAACTGATCTCTCTGTTCAGCGAATACAAAACGAAAAAAGGGCGATGTTTCCATCGCCCTTTTGCTTTGCGGTTAATTGCGATTACGCATCTAACGCTTTGGTAATTTTCTCGAACAAATCACCGGACAGATTTTCCAGCCCTTTCAGCTGTTGCAGCGCCTGACGCATCAGCGCCTGACGGTTCTGGTCATAGCGTTTCAGGCGGATCAACGGCTCGATCATACGTGCCGCTACCTGCGGGTTACGGGTGTTAAGATCGGTGAGCATTTCAGTCAGGAACTGATAACCGCTGCCATCTGCGGCATGGAATGCAGAAGGATTTGCAGACGCAAAAGCACCGATTAATGAACGGACCCGGTTCGGGTTGCCCATGCTGAATGAACGGTGGTTCAGCAGTGAGCGGACTTTCTGCAATACATCGGCT
The DNA here is from genome assembly GCF_019969905.1 of Rahnella sp. GSA61A. Classification (NCBI taxonomy): domain Bacteria; kingdom Pseudomonadati; phylum Pseudomonadota; class Gammaproteobacteria; order Enterobacterales; family Yersiniaceae; genus Rahnella; species Rahnella sp. GSA61A. The sequence goes on from NZ_JAHXYO010000009.1 coordinate 137,540, forward strand.
GCCGGGCTGGTCGCCTGCTGGATAAACCATTTATCCATCACCAGACCGTCGTGATGCCAGCGCTCATCGTAAGCCGCCATCAGGGATTCACGGCAAGGCAGTTGCGCGGAAACCGCCGCAGACATCGCCGCCAGAGAATCCGTCATGTTATCAGCCTGCTCAAACTGCGCTCTGACAAGTTGATCTGCCAGCGTCACATCGGCAAAGGCCAGATAATGCAGGCAGGTGTTACGCAGCGAACGTTTACCGATATCTTCATGCACGACACGGTATGCAGGCAGACGGTTAGCGTTGTAAACCGCCAGGAATTCATCCGCCATTTCGGTTGCCAGACAACGGGTGATCGCATCGTGAACAGCGCTGATCGCTTCAGGATCGATAATATCGAACAGTTCAGCAATTTCATTTTCAGACGGCAGAGTCAGAATCTGCGACGCCAGCGCCGGATCAATGTTCTCATCCAGCAATACCGCGCGGAACGCATCTGCCACATGCAACGGCAGGGACAATGGCTGTTTCTGCTGATGACGCGCTACGTTCAGTTTGATGTAAATTGCCAGCAGGCTTTGTGCCGCATCCCAGCGGGCGAAATCATTACGCGCGTACTTCATCAGGAAAGTCAGCTGATGATCGCCCCATTTGTAATCGAGTTTCACCGGTGCGGAGAATTCACGTAGTAAGGAAGGCACCGGCGGATATTCCACGTCGTCAAACACAAACGTCTGCTCAGCTTCAGTCACGTTCAGCACGTTACTGACCGTCTTACCCTGTTGTTTCAGCGCAATCACATTGCCCTGCGGGTCATACAGTTCAATATCCAGCGGGATATGCAGTGGCAGCTTTTCAGTCTGATCAGGCGTCGGCGGGGTTTTCTGGCTGACAGTCAGGGTGTATTGCTGTTTTTCCACGTCATAGTCGTCGCGCACGGTCAGCACTGGTGTACCAGACTGGCTGTACCAGCGACGGAACAGGGAAAGATCGACGTTTGAGGCATCTTCCATCGCCTGTACAAAATCGTCACAGGTTGCCGCGCTGCCATCATGACGCTCGAAATACAACTGCATGCCAGCCTGGAATTTCTCTTCACCCAGCAAAGTGTGCAGCATGCGAATAACTTCTGAACCTTTCTCGTACACCGTCAGGGTGTAGAAGTTATTCATTTCAATGACTTTTTCCGGACGGATCGGGTGCGCCATCGGGCTGGCATCTTCAGAGAACTGCGCACCACGCATGACACGTACGTTATCGATGCGGTTAACTGAACGCGAGCCCAGATCAGAGCTGAATTCCTGATCGCGGAATACGGTCAGGCCTTCTTTCAGGCTCAGCTGGAACCAGTCGCGGCAGGTCACTCGGTTGCCGGTCCAGTTATGGAAGTATTCATGGCCGATCACCGCTTCGATACCAAGATAATCTTTATCGGTGGCGGTTTCGGCTTTCGCCAGCACGTATTTGGAGTTAAAGACATTCAGGCCTTTGTTCTCCATCGCGCCCATGTTGAAGAAATCAACGGCGACAATCATAAAGATGTCGAGGTCGTATTCCAGATTAAAACGGGTTTCGTCCCATTTCATGGACTGCTTCAGGGATTCCATCGCCCAGCCTGCACGATCCAGATTGCCACGATCGACAAACAGTTCGAGCGCTACATCCCGGCCGGAACGGGTTTTGAAGGAATCGCGCAACACATCAAAATCACCCGCGACCAGCGCAAACAGGTAGCAAGGTTTCGGGAACGGGTCCTGCCATTTGATCCAGTGTTTGCCGCCTTCCAGCTCACCCTGATCAATACGGTTACCGTTTGACAGCAGATACGGATAGCGGGCTTTATCCGCCACAATGCGGGTCGTGAAACGCGCCAGCACATCCGGACGATCCAGATAATACGTAATGTGGCGGAAACCCTCGGCTTCACACTGCGTACAAAGCGCTTCACCGGAAAGATACAATCCTTCGAGCGCAGTGTTTTTTGCCGGATGAATTTCATTAACAATCGCCAGTTCAAAGGCTTCCGGCACACCGGTAATTTCCAGTGCGCCTTCTTTTAACTGATATTTTGGCCAGTCCTGGCCGTTAACCTTCAGGCTAATAAGGGTCAGGTCTTCGCCGTTGAGCACCAGCGGCGCGCCCTCTGCGCCCTGTCGTTTAATCTGACTGACCGCAGTCACAAGGGTCTTCTGTGCATCAAGCTCGAAATTAAGGTCAATGTCCGTGATGGTATAGTCCGGCGCACGATAATCGTGGCGGAACTTGGCTTGTGGCAGTTGAGTCATAAAAAACCTTTTGACGTGTTGGTGGTTAGTAGTGATGGCGATATTGATTAATGAAGCAGGTTTTGCAAGTCAGCGAATCGCTGCACAGCACACCGGACGACCTTCATACTTTTTATCTTTAAACTCTACCACAGGCATCAGGAAATCCCAGATTGTTGCCAGTTTGTGAGTGCGTATGCGCACCTTTCAACCAAAACACAGAAATTTCTGTAAAACAGCGGGTTTGGCGCATCCGGCAAAAACACAACCGTCACGGACAGCTTGTCGTATGGCTTCATGGTATTCACATACTGGTCGTGATGCGGGTGATCGGTATTTGGGGCAAAAAAAACCTGAATCACTCTCGAAAACATCAGTTCGTTTACTATCGTGAACAAACGTAGCGAAATGAACATAAGAAAACCGGGGTTTAATCGCCCCCAATTTTTTCTTCCTTAATGTCAGATTGATTAAATTTATGTAATCAATTCGTGCTTTTTTTACGCCGGAAAATCGCCAGCTTGCCCATATTTCCTACATTTAAGCACATTTAGACCTCGACCATTCCCCGACAATTATGATGTGATGAGGGTTCTTTGACGGGATAATACGGTATACTTCACAGACTTTGCTGTTTTATCCAGAACGTTTTTTTTACGGAACGGTTGTTTGTGTTCAAACACTCAGTTTCTGACGAGGATGCTGTAAACGCGCTATGACTCCATACGCCTCCCCGATTTTGACTTCGCTGTTAGATACCGATGCCTACAAGCTTCATATGCAGCAAGCAGTCTACCATCGCTACCACAACATCAGCGTCGTGGCAGAGTTCCGTTGCCGTGGTGATGAACTGCTGGGCGAATACGCCAGCGAGGTCCGCCAGCAAATCCAGATGATGAGTCAACTGGCGCTGACGGACGACGAGTTCACCTACCTTTCCGGGCTGCCGTTCTTCACGCAGGATTACCTGAACTGGCTAAAAACCTTCCGCTACAATCCTGAACATGTAATGGTTTCCGATCGCAACGGACATTTGCATGTGCGCATCGAGGGCCCGTGGCGTGAAGTGATTATGTGGGAAGTGCCTCTGCTCGCGGTCATCAGTGAAGTTGTCCATCGCCAGCGTTCTCCACAAGTGACGGCGCAAATGGCCGTGGAGCACCTGCGTAAAAATCTCGCCAGTTTTAAAGAACAGGCCGCAGATATCGATCTCGGTGCCTTCCGTCTGATGGATTTCGGTACCCGTCGCCGCTTCTCCGGTGAAGTTCAGGAAGCCATCGTCAGCACACTGAAAAATGAATTCCCTTATCTGGTCGGCACCAGTAACTACGATTTAGCGCATAAATTGCAGCTGGCACCGGTCGGCACGCAAGCCCACGAATGGTTCCAGGCACATCAGCAAATCAGCCCGGTTCTGGCTAACAGCCAGCGCGCGGCGTTGCAGGCCTGGCTGGACGAATATCCGGATCAGCTGGGGATCGCTCTCACTGACTGCATTACGATGGATGCTTTCCTGCGTGATTTCGGCAGCAAATTCGCCAATGCCTATCAGGGACTGCGTCATGATTCCGGGGATCCGTTTGAATGGGGTGAGAAAGCGATAACGCATTATCATGCGCTGGATATCGACCCGATGACCAAAACGCTGGTCTTTTCCGACAATCTGGATCTGGACAAAGCGTTACACCTGTATCGCCATTTCCATCAACGGGTGAATCTGATATTCGGGATTGGTACGCGTCTGACATGTAATATTCCGGGCGTGAAGCCGCTGAATATTGTCATTAAATTGGTACAGTGCAATGGCAAACCTGTCGCGAAACTCTCTGACAGCCCAGGCAAAACGATTTGCCAGGACAAAGCTTTTGTTAAAGCCCTGCGCAAAGCTTTCGATCTGCCGCTGGTGAAAAAAGCGTCCTGACTCTCCCTAAAGTGCCGGAAATCAATCCGGCGCTTTATTCAGATTTTCTTTCCTTTATATAGTTGCGATCTAATTCTGCTCGGCTTTTATTCACTCTCTCAATATTTCCCCACAACTCTCTTCATTCGCGCCACAATTCTTGTCCGCTGACGACGATTTCTGCTTGTGTCCTGAGAAAGCCTAAGTAACATAGCAAAATCCCTATTTACAGGGTGTCCAATATTTCTTAGTCAACATATATAAAGAAAGAGAGAAATCTATGAGCGTTGTGCCTGTAGTCGACGTACTGCAAGGCCGTGCTGCGGTTGACAGTGAAGTCACCGTACGCGGTTGGGTACGTACCCGGAGAGATTCTAAAGCTGGTATCTCATTCGTCGCCGTTTATGACGGCTCCTGCTTTAATCCTTTACAGGCCGTCATCAATAATTCTCTGCCCAATTATCAGGAAGACGTATTGCGTCTGACGACGGGTTGTTCAGTAGAAGTGACCGGTATTGTTGTCGCCTCACCTGGCGAAGGCCAGAGTTTTGAGTTGCAGGCAACGACCGTCAACGTTGTTGGCTGGGTGGATGACCCTGATACTTATCCGATGGCGGCAAAACGCCACAGCATCGAATACCTGCGTGAAGTGGCTCACCTTCGCCCGCGCACCAATCTGATTGGTGCTGTCGCCCGTGTGCGCAACACCCTCTCTCAGGCCATTCACCGTTTCTATCATGAAAACGGGTATTTCTGGGTGTCCACACCGCTGATCACTGCCTCCGATACTGAAGGCGCGGGTGAGATGTTCCGCGTATCGACACTGGATCTGCAAAATCTGCCGCGTACAGACAAAGGCGAAATCGACTTCAGCGAAGATTTCTTCGGCAAAGAAGCGTTCCTGACGGTTTCCGGCCAGCTGAACGGCGAAACGTATGCCTGTGCGCTGTCCAAGGTTTACACCTTCGGTCCGACTTTCCGTGCAGAGAATTCCAACACCAGCCGTCACCTTGCGGAATTCTGGATGGTAGAACCGGAAGTCGCATTTGCGACACTGGATGACATCGCAGCACTGGCTGAAAACATGCTTAAATATGTTTTCAAAGCCGTTTTAGACGAACGCGCAGACGATATGGCCTTTTTTGCTGACCGTGTAGACAAAGATGCTGTTGCACGCCTTGAGCGATTTGTAACATCCGATTTCGCCCAGGTAGACTACACCGATGCAGTAGAAATATTAATGAATTGTGATCAGAAATTCGAAAACCCGGTTTCATGGGGTGTCGACCTTTCTTCTGAGCATGAACGTTATCTCGCGGAACAGCATTTCAAAGCGCCGGTGGTGGTTAAAAACTATCCGAAAGATATCAAAGCCTTCTACATGCGTATGAATGACGATGGTAAAACCGTCGCGGCAATGGATGTTCTGGCACCGGGCATTGGTGAGATTATCGGTGGCTCTCAGCGTGAGGAACGTCTGGACGTACTGGACGCCCGTATGGCTGAAATGGGGCTAAATAAAGAAGATTATTGGTGGTATCGCGATCTTCGTCGTTACGGCACAGTCCCGCATTCAGGCTTCGGCCTTGGCTTTGAACGTTTAGTCGCCTATGTGACCGGTGTTCAAAACGTTCGTGACGTGATCCCGTTCCCACGTACACCACGTAGTGCAACCTTCTAATTAATTAAACTATTTTTAATTAACATAATAGTTACAAAACTAAGGCCAGCTTTGCTGGCCTTAGTCATTTTCAAAGATAGATCCCTGTCACAAAGTTCCGTAAAATACACATTTTGAAATACATTCTTTCCTGCTGAAACATATTTAGTAATTTAGTAGCATTTTCGCTGTGGATTAAGCTCACCACGGATGGAATAGTGCGTTCAGACACAGGAGACACCAAACTTTCGTGAATAGTTCCGTAAAGAATTATTTAGGCAGTGGCAGGTGTCCAAATAAAACCAATGAGGGTAATAATAATGATGAAGCGCAATATTCTTGCAGTGGTAATCCCTGCTCTGTTAGTTGCTGGTGCAGCTAATGCAGCTGAGATCTATAACAAAGATGGCAACAAACTGGATCTGTACGGTAAAGTTGACGCACGTCACACCTTCTCTGACAATGCTGGCGACGATGGCGACCAGACCTATGTCCGTTTCGGCTTCAAAGGCGAAACTCAAATTACTGACCAACTGACCGGTTACGGCCAGTGGGAATACAACGTTCAGGCTAACCATGCAGAAAGTGCTGGCGATGAAGGCAACAAAACTCGTCTGGGCTTCGCAGGTCTGAAATTTGGTGATGCAGGTTCTTTCGACTACGGTCGTAACTACGGCGTAATCTACGACGTAATGTCCTACACCGACCAATTGCCAATCTATGGCGATGACACCATGTACCAGAACAACGACAACTTCATGGTTGGTCGTGCTAACGGTGTGGCAACTTACCGTAACAGCAACTTCTTCGGTCTGGTTGATGGCCTGAGCTTCGCTGTACAGTACCAGGGCAAAAACGACGAAGGTCGTGATGGTCGTGGCGCAGTTGATTCCAATGGTGACGGCTGGGGTACTTCTGCCGCTTACGCTATCGGCAACTCAGGTGTTAGCATTACTGGTGCTTACTTCTCTTCTAACCGTACTGTTACTCAGAAACAAGACGGCACTGGCGACAAAGCTGACGCATACGCATTCGGCGCTAAATACGACGCTAACAACCTGTACCTGGCAACCTTCTACGGTGAATCACGTAACACCACCGATTACGGTAACCCGGATGCAATTGCTAACAAAACTCAGAACTTCGAAGTTGTTGCTCAGTACCAGTTCGATTTCGGTCTGCGCCCATCTATCGCATACCTGCAGTCTAAAGGTAAGAGCCTGAACGGTTTCACCAACAACGGTTCTACCTACGCTGGCGGCGATGCTGACCTGGTTAAATATGTAGAAGTTGGTACTTACTACTACTTCAACAAAAACATGTCTACCTATGTTGACTACAAAATCAACCTGCTGGACGACAACAGCTACACCAAAGCAGCGGGTCGCAGCACTGACGACATCGTGGGTGTTGGTCTGCAATACCAGTTCTAATATCACTTAACGATGCGCTTACGGGCGCATCAAAGTGGATATCAAGGCAGAGCTTCGGCTCTGCCTTTTGCATTTCTGAGTCTTGAAAAGACCGCTTTTCCACCCTCGCCTATAAAATATTTTAATCTCCCACGCCTTCTCACAACTCTGTTTTCTTTTTGCCGCAAACGGTTGGCAAAAGGGGGCGCTGGCGTTACCCTGATGACCTCTTTCGTAATATCAGGCTATGGAATTTTCCGACATGTTTGAAAAAATCACTGCAGCACCTGCTGACCCTATCCTGGGTCTTACCGATCTTTTCCGCGCTGACGACCGCTCTAATAAAATCAATCTGGGGATTGGTGTTTATAAAGACGAAACAGGTAAAACGCCGGTTCTGGCCAGCGTGAAAAAAGCCGAACAGTTCCTGTTGGAAAATGAAACCACTAAAACCTATCTGAGTATCGACGGGTTGCCTGATTTTGCCCGTTGTACACAGGAACTGCTGTTTGGCAAAGACAGCACGGTTATTGCTGATAAACGGGCACGCACCGCACAGACTCCGGGCGGCACCGGCGCTTTGCGTATCGCAGCGGATTTCATCGCTACACAAACCAGCGCCAGACGCGTGTGGGTCAGTAATCCGAGCTGGCCGAACCATAAAGGTGTGTTCTCTGCTTCCGGTCTGGAAGTTGTGGAATACAATTACTATGACGCTGCAAATCACAGCCTTGATTTCGATGGCATGCTGAAAAGCCTGAGCGAAGCGAAAGCAGGCGACGTGGTGCTGTTCCATGGCTGCTGTCACAATCCAACCGGTATCGATCCTACAGAAGAACAATGGGCACAGCTGGCAGAATTGTCGGTGAGCAACGGCTGGTTACCGTTGTTCGACTTCGCCTATCAGGGCTTTGCAAAAGGTCTGGAAGAAGATGCGGCGGGTCTGCGCCTGTTCGTGGCAAAACATAAGGAATTGCTGGTCGCCAGTTCTTACTCGAAGAACTTCGGCTTATACAATGAACGCGTAGGTGCTTGTACGTTAGTCGCAGCCGATGAAGAAACTGCCGGTCGCGCTTTCAGCCAAATGAAATCGGTTATCCGTGCAAACTACTCCAACCCGCCGTCACACGGTGCTGCGGTTGTAGCCACCATACTGGGTAACGAAGCTTTGCGCACGCTGTGGGAGCAGGAACTAAGCGATATGCGCCTGCGTATCCATCGTATGCGCCAGCTATTCGTCAGCACCTTGCAGGAAAAAGGCGCTCAACAGGATTTCAGCTTTATTATTAACCAGAACGGGATGTTCTCTTTCAGCGGCCTGACCAAAGATCAGGTATTGCGTTTACGTGATGAATTCGGCGTGTACGCGGTGAACTCCGGCCGTATCAACGTTGCTGGCATCACGCTCGAAAATATGGCACCGCTGTGTGAAGCCATCGTCGCCGTACTGTAAAAGATAAGCAGTGTTGCTCAATTAAAAAAGCCCGTCAGGTATCCTGACGGGCTTTTTGTTTTTTGCTGATAAACAGCAAACGTAATTACCAGACCGGCATTTCATCCTGCAGGAACGGGTTCGTTTTACGCTCATAACCAAAGTCTGACATCGGGCCATGACCGGGAATAAAGACCATGTCATCGCCGAGCGGTAATAATTTCGTTTTGATGGAATGAATCAGCGCCTGATGGTCACCACGCGGGAAATCACTGCGGCCTACGCCACCCTTGAAAACCACATCACCAGAAACGGCAATTCGCGCTTTATCATTGATGAAGACAATATGCCCCGGCGTATGGCCTGGACAATGCAACACGGATAAGATTTCTTCACCAACACTCACTGAATCCCCTTCTTCCAGCCAGGTATCCGGCGTCAGCGGGTCACAATGGTCGAGGCCAAACATCTGGCTTTGGGTCGGTAACGCATCCAGCAGGAATTCATCTTCTTTTTGTGGTCCGATAACCGGTACCTGATAGTGCGCAGCCAGTTCTGCTGCGGCACCAACGTGATCAAGATGTCCGTGAGTCAGCAAAATTTGCGTAACCAATACACCTTTGGCAGAAACTTCCTGGATGATCCTGGCGGCTTCACCGCCCGGATCAACAATGGCGGCCTGATTGGTTTTAGCACACCAAATCAGTGAGCAGTTTTGGCTGAACGCCGTGACGGTAATAAGATGGGTTTTCATAGAGCTCCACAAAATGGCCTGTACATTCCGGCAGGCCATTAATTACACACATCACCAGGTCCGTGCGGGACCGGTATCGATGTGCACAAAGTTACTTCGTGGATAATATCCTACACCACCCATCCGCATTTTTAATGCTGCTTTGCGGATATTGCTCAGTTCAATGCCCTGAATGTGGAAATCCATTGCCTGCCCAAGCGTGTGATAGCTGTGCTTCGCTACCCCGCTTCCGGGTTCACGCATGCTGTTGTTTGTCGCCAGTGAGCGGTAACCCGAAATCAGCTGGACTGGTTTATTCGTTCCGCCAAGCATCACCTGCAAACGATAGAGGTGATCGAACAACGCGGGATCGATAGATTTTACTTTTTCCGCACGATAGTCCCTGAACAGATGATTCAACCGGGCCAACTCATCCTTGTTGTAACGCTTTCCATCAAAAAACTCGGTTTTGAGGGTTTCGCCGGTATTGATATTGTTAACGACTAAAATACGCGGGCGAGGTGTGGAAAGAGTGGCGAATGCACGACCTGGAAGTAATGCAATCCCCATAGCGGCACTGCCTAATGCCAGCCATTTACGGCGATGTTTGTCGATTTCATTCATGAACAGTTTACTATCCGGTAAGAGAGTCAAAAATAAGCTCTGATCTGAGCCGTTTTGAACCTTAACTGCCAATTTTCTGCGAGTCAAGGGAACCCATATAAGCAAAACGAGCGTGCCAGTGGCTCACGCTCGTTCGATGGCCAAATACTCTGACCCTTATCAGATTAGTTTTACTGCATTTATTGAAGCAAAATTTCCGCCTGAGGCAGAATTTGTGCACCGGATCTCACCGTTGAATCATAATTGTAAATATCTGTTCTGAATTGCGGCTTACCGTCATCCGCGACCCATGCCGTCAGATAAAACAGTTTTACCGGTATATGATGGCGTATTGCCACATACGTGGTATTGCCGCCCTGCAATGCAGAAGATATTCGCGTGTCATTCCAGCCTGCATCCTGTAACAGCATATTGGCTAATTCAGAAGCCTTATTCACCCTCACACAGCCAGAACTCAGCGCACGAATGTCTTTGCTGAACAAGTTATGGTTTGGCGTGTCATGCAGATAAATAGCATCAGAACTCGGCATATTAAATTTATACCGCCCCAGAGAGTTGCTTACGCCCGGCGCCTGACGGATGCGATAGGGGAAATGGTTGGGTGATATCATTGCCCAGTCGATCATTGAAGGATCGATGACTTCAGCATCGTTACTCCAGCCAGACAATACCTGATAGCCATGTTGCTGGAAGTAACCGGGATTGTTCATGGCTTTAGGCACGATATCTTCACGCACTAACGTTGTGGGCACATTCCACGGTGGATTGACCACCACATTATTCAACGCACTGCTCATTAACGGCGTTTTACGGCTTGGACGACCGACAATTACCCGTGACGACAACACTTCATTGCCATTGAGATAATAGGTGAGCTGATAGTTTGGAATGTTCACCATGATTCCGGTGTTCACATTGCCTGGAAGAATGCGCAGACGCTGAATATTCAGCGCCAGCAAGGTAGCACGCAATTGCGGAGAGGCATTCAGCCACTGACGGGTACGTCCGCCAATAATACCGTCCGCTTCCAGCCCCTGCCATTTTTGAAAACGCTTAACAGCTTCCACTAAATCCGGTGTGTACTGATTATCAGCGACAGCCACTGGCGCGGGTGTCGCTGGCACTTCTGTCGACTGAACCGTTGGCAGGACATCTTGTACTGATGTTGCGGAAGGGCTGACAGCCGGGGTCGATTGCTGGGCCTTATCAGCGGTTTCATCAACAGACAGATCGTCATTTGCCGCGCTTCCCGGCGTGTTCGGAGCGATAGTTTCATCTGTCGGTTTAGCCACCTTATTCTCTTCAGGCGAGGCGACCATCATACCAGTTCGGGTCAGGATCTCCCGCAAGGCCGGGACATCGTCACTGATCTGGTCCGGACGCAAACTGGCTGATCCTGTCATCACGGGCCATGGTCGATTGTCCGTCAGCATGATTTTCAATGCATCATGCATTTTGGTGTAATAAGGGTGCTGTGGTGCGAGAGTCGACAAATAGTGTGACGTATTGCCCTGACGCACAGCCAGTTGCCACTGATTAATCACAGTCAGCGACGGCGTCGTCATTTTGTACGGTGTGGCGCTGTATAACCACTTATCTCCATTGGCTTCCACGCTGCTCGTAAACTGCAAATAGCCCAGCATTGCATCTGACAACACCACATCACGGGCCATGCCGGTAACTTGCGGATCCGTCAGCCATTTCACCCATTGCGTGAACTGAGGCTGGATCCCCGATATGGCCAGCTCGGCGAGTTGCTGCTGGAATAACTGAACTGTTTCACGATCGTTCCACATGGGCTGCATATGATTTGCAGCATAAAGCGATGACAGAGATGACAGATACAACGGCCTGATGCCCCTTGGCAATAACTCTGCCTGCAACTGGCTCATGCTCTGTACGCTTGATAGCGTGGTTTTTCCTAATGGCAGCGCGGGCACGGTAGCCCATGCAGCAAACCACGGCGAGAGACCGCTCGCCAGCAGACAGCTGGCGACTAAAAACCTGAGAGACCTTTGATTCATTAACATCTTCCCTTGCCTCCCGATAAGGTGCTCAATCTCATCCCCAAAATTGAGCCAACAGCTCTTGGAATAAGTATATAAAGAGAATTCTTTTTTTGCGTAGGAACTCAATGAAATAGAGCCCGCGTGTAACGTAAAGACTCTAAGCCAGCTGTCAGTTTAAATAAAGTCTTCCCTTACGTGTTTATGTGCTGTTTTCAGGCATTCGTCTATAAATTGCGCAGCACCTTAGCGTTGGCTTACAAACTATTTAGTTCACCACAACTTTTTAAAGAAATATAAGTGAAATGGATGCAATTTCAATAAAAAGCCCCGGCGCTCAGGCCGGGGCTTTTAAAAATCAGACATCTTATTTATCTGAAAACACTCAGGAAACGTCAGCTTCCGTATTGACCAGTGCCGGAAGTTCAGGTGCGAATCCACGTAAACCGACCACGTGTACATGTTCATTATTGCCGAACACTTTACGTACCAGTTTATAGGTCGTGCCTTTTTCAGGGCTGATGTTTTCCGGTGCCGCAATAATCAGCTGCATTTCCAGACGGTCGCAAAGCTCGAACAGCGTGGCGATAGATTTAGCATCCAGACGTGCGGCTTCATCAAGGAACAGCAGACGACAAGGCGAAATATCCTTCCCGCGCATACGGCTCGATTCGTCTTCCCAGCTCTGAACCACCATCACCAGAATCGACATACCGGTACCGATCGCTTCACCCGTTGACAGCGCCCCGCTTTCTGCGCGTAACCAGCCGTCAGAACCACGGTTCACTTCCACTTCCATTTCGAGATAGTTGCGGTAATCCAGCAGTTCTTCACCAATAGTTTGCGGTGTGCGCTGACCCATATCAATTTGCGGGTTCAGACGCTGATAGAGTTTCGCCAGCGCTTCCGAGAAGGTCAGACGGTTACTGCTGAAGAGATCCTGATGCTGTTCCTGCTGTTCAGACAGCACATCCAGCAGTCCCGCGTGCGCTTCGCGTACATTCACGTTCAAACGTACACTTTTCACCTGACCAAAGGCCACAGCCTGCAGGCCCTGGTTCAGCTGGCGGATACGGTTCTGTTCGCGCTGAATGGTTTTACGGATGATATTCGCCACACTTTTCGAACTGATAGCCAGTTGCTGCTCACGGGCTGTCAGTTCTTCGGTCAGACGGCCCAGTTCGATTTCCATCTGTTCAATCGCTTCAACCGGATCATCGGTACGAATAATATCCTGACGGATACGTTCGCGCAGATGCTGGTATACAGCAATGTAGAACTGGATTTTACGTTCAGGGCGTTTTGGATCTTCGGACAGACGCAGTACATCGCGCAGATGTTCGTTATCAGAGACCGCCAGACGCAGCGCGCCAAGGGATTTATCCGACATGGAACGCAGTTCGTCGCCATCCATATACGCCAGCTCACGACGGTGCAAACGACGTTCAACGCCATTGTCTTTCACCAGACGCATCACCGCACACCAGCCCGCTTTCGAGGTCACTACCTGTTCGCGGCTCTGATGATAATCACGCTCAAGTTTGCGCAATTTCTTCTGCAGGTTATCCATTTCTGCTTCGCAGAAGGTGATTTGTTTTTCGAGCTGATTACAGCGTGCCCGGTTGGTGCTGAGCGCGGTGTGCAGTTCGTCACGGCGGGTTTTAGCACGTGCTTCAGCATTTGCATCAGCCTGAACACCGATATCCTGCAATTCCTGGCTAAGTTCTTTGAGCATATCGCGTTTGGCATCGAACGAACTTTTCAGCGAGGCCAGAACCTGACTGTACTGCGTCAGTTGTGTCTGATGCTGACGCATTTGTTCACGGGCACGCGTACGTTCCGCTTCCGCATGTTCCAGACGCTGACGCAGTTTGTCATTCAGATCACTGTTTTCATTCAGCATGCCGGCGGAGTCGGTATAGCTGAAGTGAGCACGGCGCTGAACCACTTCCGTCAGAGCGAATGCCTGTTGCTTCGCCAGACGCTGTGCATGCTGCGCCTGTGCGTAATCTTCTTTCAGTTGCTCATGCTGTTCCGGGTCGCTTTGCAGCACCGATACCAGCGGTTCCAGCTTGCTCAGTGACACACCGTGTTGCTGAATGAAACGGGCGGAATCCTGTGCCTCTTCCATTTCTTCGCGGATTTCTTCAACGCGATCAATCAGCGTTTCATCACACAGCAAGCCGACACGTGGCTGCAATTTATTGAGCATGCCGATAGCGTCTTTCGCCTGCTCGTATTGCTGACGCTGTTGCTGATTCTGGCCTTCATGCGCATTGATAGCGCGTTCCAGTTCGCCACGACGCCCGCTCAGAGTGCGGATTTCAGCTTCCGGGTCGGCGTCAAACGCCACGGCTAAATGACTGCCGATGAAACGACTAAATGCCTGATGTGCACGCTGAATTTTCTGCACGTCAAACGACAATGTCGCGTAACGCTCTGACAGGTTTTCGCGTTCTTTATGCAAGGTTTCCAGACGGTTCTCACGCGCCGCACGGCCAAACAATGGCACCTGTGGGAAGTGAGAATAACGCCACTGGCGATCACCCGTTTTGACCAGTACCGCGCCCTGCATTTCTTCTACTTCAAAGACATTGTCATCAAATGACTGTGGATCCCCTTCGATAAGATAGAGGTCTTCCGGGCAATCATCCAACCCATCCAGCTGATCGCGGATCAGGGATAAATCAGGCACCACAATCGCGTGGCGGGACGGACCATACAATGCAGAGAAGTAAGGCGCATCGTCGATGGTGACGTCATCATAAATTTCCGACAACAACACGCCACCGAAGCGTTCTGCAAGCGCGATCATGCGGGAATCTTCCGCACCACTTGGCTGGCTGAGGCGGGTTATCTGCCCTTCAATACGACGCTTGCGGGCAGCCACTTCGTCACGCTCAACCGTCGTTTCGCGTTCCGTTTCCAGCAACTGCTGCATGTATTCGGTCACCTGCTGGCTGCTTTCCAGCGGTTCCTTACTTTGCTCGCTTAACTGGCTAAGTGCTTCCTGCGCGGCCAGCCAGACGGGTGCACGGGCGGTCAGTTCGCGAATGCGAGACTGAACACGTTCAAGTTCCTGACGCATTTCCATGCGACGCTCACCTGCCTGCGACACAACACCCTGTAATTCTTCGATCTGTACTTCCAGCTCACGCTGCATTTCGTCCAGATCTTCGGGATGCACATCCTGACCCGTACGCTTGCAGAATTCCTGCAACTGACGTTCGGCATCCTGCTGTTCACGCAGGCGGCCTTCAAGTTCGGACAAGCGCATGCGCAGCGGTTCGACACGTTCGGCCTGATGCTGTTGTGAAGACCAGTCGCGCAGTAATTCACGCGCCGTTTGCCAGGCGTCACTGCGGCTCACTTCACCGGCGATTTTTACCACCAGCTGATAAGCCGTTTCAAACTGATTATGGGCGGCAGAAGCGACGCTCATCTTCTGTTCCAGCATCAGCAGGATTTCAGTCGCTTCCTGCTCTTTACTCTGGAAAGTTTCCAGCCATGCTTCACTGTTCTGAATGCTCAGATCGGGGATCTGGCACAAATCGCGCGCACGCTCAATGGCCTGCAACGCCTGCTGATACTGAATCGCACGGGTCTGCTGAACATCCAGCGCCTGCTGGTAATCGGCCAGCTGGCTTTTCAGCTCATCCACTTCCAGTTCAGCGGCTTCAGCGCGCGCTTCATGTTCAGCGTGCAGCTCGCTGGCTTCAGCCACCACTTCGTTCTGTTCTTCGAGACGATACGTCAGCTCTTCGAGATCACTTTCATAACGCTCGATTTTTTCCTGTTGACGCATTGCCGTCTGAACCAGACTCAGATGATCGCTGGCAGCCTGATAATCGGTTTCTAAATCGCTTTGCGCACCACTTTGCTCAGCCAGTTCACGTGCCATTTCGACATGACGGTATTGCTCGCCGGACAACTGTTTGCGGCTGGTGAACAAATCATTACGCAGTACCAGCGCACCATCGAGATGAATACGGCGTTCATTGGCGTGACGCATATAGTCTGCAGCCACGTAAGACGTCGCTTCAGAAATCAGATGTTTAAACAGGTCGCGGTCAGACTGAGTAACGCGGATAGCTTCCAGCGTCATGCGGTTTTCACGCAGCGCCGCTTCCATATCCTGGAAGGCTTTCCGCACGCCACTGTTTTCCGGCAACAAATAGTCGCGCAGGGAACGGGTGATGGCACTGGAAATACCGCCATAAAGCGAGGCTTCAATCAGACGATAGAACTTGCTACGGTCGGATGCCGATCGCAAACGACGTGGAATAACACCCAGATCAAACATCAGGGCATGGTAATCGGTAATCGAGTTGAACTGCTTGAACTGCACGCCTTCCATCGCTTCCACGCGATCTTTCAGTTCCTGCAAAGACAGCACACGAGCCTGACGCTCGCCGACCGTTTCAGTCAACATTTCCGTCGGATTGACCGCAACCGGCAAGCCCTGAATCGTGAAAGGTTTAATGTCGACTTTACGGTCACGACCAGCGACCTGCTGCAGACGAACCCCCACGACAATACGCTGGTGACGGGAGTTCACCACATCCAGAACCGAGTAACAGACACCCGCGCGCAATTTACCGTGCAGGCCTTTATCACGCGAACCGGAAGTTGCGCCCGCTTCGGTGGTGTTACGGAAATGCAGCAACGTCAGATCGGGGATCAGCGCCGTAACGAAAGCCGCCATCGTGGTGGATTTACCGGCCCCGTTACCGCCGGAAAGCGTGGTGACCAGTGAGTCGAGGTCAAAAGTACGGGCAAAGAACCCGTTCCAGTTAACCAGCGTCAGTGAGCGAAATTTACCGCGTTCAATCATTCCTGTTCATCCTCTGCGCTCTCATGCCCTTGCTGCACTGCCAGCGATTCGCCGTCCTCACTTTCGTCATTCAGTGACAGCGCGCTGTCGACGGGCATTGCTTCACCGTCGCGGATCATCCGCAGTTGTGCTTCGCGCGCGTCATCGCCGCTGCGGACATCCGCACCAAACCGGAATACCGCTTCAGTGATACGGAATTTGCTGCTATCAATCCCCATGAAATACACCATGCCCAGCCGGCGTAGTCGGTTCAGGGACGTGCGGACTTTGTCCTGCAATTTCTGGCGATCCAAATCTGAGCCGGTTGAACGTTGGTTGACGTATTTAAGTAATTTGCTTTCATCCGCCAGGCTCAGTAATTCGTCATACAGTTCCTGCTGGGTAAAAATCCCCTCATGCGCCAGACGTTCCGGGCTGAGATACAGATAGCAAAGGATTTTACCCACCATCATGTCCAGTTCAGATAAGACTGAACGCGGGATAAGCGTAGTGGAGCGCGGACGCAGATAGAAGAAACCTTCAGGTGCCCGGATTAACTCCACGTTGTAGCGGCTGTAAAAGAGTTCCATTTCTTCCTGATAGTCCATCAGGAAAGCGTGGTTATCCAGCTCATCAATACCGATATGACGGCCAGAACGCAGCTGGCTGTCGAGAGCAGGAAACACTGAGTTCGCCAGTGCCTGCGCCAGCTTAGCTGGCATTATGTGTTCAATATTTGTCGATGACATGGGCCTGCACCTTGGCTCCGTAATCATTGATTGCCTGCCATTCGGCATGCAATCCTGAAAAATCTGCTTCAGCCACACCAAGGCGCACAGCCTGGTCGACCACAATTCGCGCGACATCAAAATGTCGGGCACGCGGATACTGTTTAAGATATTCGCGCATTACCATGCCCAGATTGAGCGGCGTTTTTTGTTGCTGATAAACCTGTAATGCCTGTTCAATCAATGCCGCAAGTTGTTCGCGGATTTCGTTAAATTCTTCAAACTCAAGATCTGGCGGAAGTTCGCCGGTCACTTCCTCGCTGCGCAAGGCCAGTTCTTCATCGCGCATATCCAGCAGACGGTCAGCATTGGCGAAGGTCAGCGTCCATGGCTGATCAAAATAGTTCTGAACCGACTGGCGCAGACGCTGGGCGAACACCCGGTTTTTATCCATGTCGATGGCGGTACGGATAAATTTATGCACATGCCGGTCATAGCCAATCCACAGGTCAATAGCCTGCTGGCCCCAACTGGTAATGCGGTCGAGTTTGTTCTGCAGGTCGAAAACCAGTTTGTCGACAAAGCTCAAATCGAGTTCGACCATCGTGGCATCCTGAATACGCATAAGATGCGCCTGCAACAGGTTACCGGCCGCCTCGAGCGTATCCTGCAATTCACGCAGCGTGCCGGAAGTTTCTGACAGGAGGATTTCACAACTGGAAATTGCCGCACGCCAGTCTTTATTGAGCAACGCGGCAATGTCGTCTTTCACGCCCTGCTGCTGCTCGTCCATGATCCGCTGGGTCATGTCGATGCTGTCAAAAATTTCAGCTACAGAGTATTTAAGTGGCGCGTAAACATTGCGATGCCAGTGAAAATCATCACCGCCCTCTTCGGCTGCATCGGCTGCACGCTTGAGTTCCTGCGCAACGATCGACAACTGCATAGACAACCGCAACGTTGAGAACTCACGCTGGCGGATGTAATAATCTGAAATGCCGATCGCCAAAGGCGTCAGGCGATAAATGGCATTACCGTCGGCCAGTTCACTGACAAAACGGTTGAGCAAACGCTGACGCACCATGTCATTGATGGCGTTATTGGCACGTACGGTGATGGTTTCATTTGTCTGCTCAAATCCCTTGCTGACATGACGAAACGCGTCCACCAGTTCACCCTCACTCATTTCTCCATCAAGGCGCTCGCTGTTTAATGTGGCGATTGCCAGAAGAAAAGCCAGCCGCTCCGTTGGCAGCGAAATTGAGAAATCATTTTTGCGTGCCCAGGCGACCAGTTCGGGTACAGTCTGGGAAAATTCACTCATAATTCGTCCTTCAGAATGGGTTTGTGCGCCATCACGTGGATGTAACGTCCCAAACTAACAAAAGGTTCCTGACGACAATAACGCTGTTCCAGCGCCAGAAGCTCATCAAAATCCTGTTTATGTTGTTGTCTGTTTCGCAAATAATCGTGGAACACTCTAACACCGGTCTTGCCGCTGATCTGCATCCCAAGTTCTTCCAGCCACTGGTAAACCTGTGCGGGTTCCAGCGGGTGATCGGGTAGCAGGGAGCTTTTTTTGATTTTTGGCACACCCGCTTCAACATGAGCAAAATTGCCAAGGATCATGTGCCGCATGACCAGACCGTGGATATTGTAAAACATCAGTGATATTGCGCCACCGGGCTTCAGACAATCGACCAGTGCGGCCAGAGCCTGTTGAGGTTCGGCCAGCCATTCGATGACCGCATGGAACAATATCAGATCAACCGGCTGTTCCAAATGTTCGGCGATATGCTGAGCCGGACATTGTACAAATTGCATGTTGTCGCTCACACCTTTTTCCAGCGCAGCCGCCTCGGCGCGGCGGATCATCTCACCGGAGAGATCACACAACAAGACCTTATGTCCTAAAGCTGCCAGTTCACAGGCCATTTGTCCTTCACCGCCGCCCGCATCAAGGATGCGCAGTGGCCGCTGAGGCAAAGTCTGTAGTAAATCATGCAGATCCTGACCCAGCACAGCCTGACGGATACGTCCCTTTGTTGTGCCGTAGATATTGCGCGAAAACTTCTCGGCCATATCGTCGAAATTACGATCCTGCATGAAATGAACCCTGTTTCTAAAAACAATTTGTTAATGATGGCTGTGCGGTGATACCGGGTGAAGTGCTATTTTGGCACAGGCTGGCATAGAATAAATCATCCTGACGCGGATTCACGCCCGGATGTCGTTTTTTCACCCAAAAGGATCGGTTTCTGATGTTATTTATCCTAAAAAAGACGCTGGGGGGCCTGCTATTACCTCTGCCATTTATTCTGCTCTTCATGGCGATTGCACTGGTGTTGCTGTGGATGACCCGCTGGCAAAAAACCGGAAAAGTGTTTTTTTCACTGAGTTGGCTGCTTCTGTTGCTGCTCAGCTTGCAACCTGTTGCGGATAACCTGCTGCGTCCTATTGAATCGGTTTACCCCACTTACCAGGCCAGTGGCAATGTGCCGGTAAAATATGTTGTCGTACTGGGCGGCGGTTATACCTATAACCCGGCGTGGGCACCGAGTTCTAATCTCATCAATAACAGCCTTCCTCGCGTGGCCGAAGGGATCCGCATTTACCGGGCAAATCCCGGTTCAAAAATGATCTTCACCGGTGCGCGGGCCATGACCAACCCGATGAGCAGTGCTGCGGTCGCCGGGAAAGTTGCGGAGAGTTTAGGGGTGCCGGAGAGCGATATTATTCTGCTCGACAGGCCACGGGATACACATCAGGAAGCCTTGCAGGTTAAAGAAATGCTGGGAGAGCAGCCGTTTGTGCTGGTGACGTCGGCAAACCATCTGCCGCGGGCAATCATTTTCTTCCGGCAACTGGGACTGAACCCTATTCCGGCACCAGCGAATCAGCTTGCGATAGATTCCCCGCTCAATCCGTGGGAAAAAGCGTTGCCACAGGCACTGTTCTTGTCTCACAGCGAGCGGGCATGGTATGAAACGCTGGGGCGCGCATGGCAATGGATGACGCTGCCGGCACCCGCAGCGAAGTAACTCAGTTAAGCCACGGCAACAATTGCTGCCGTGCATAATCGAATTGCCGGCGATCAAGCTTACCGGTATGAATCAGATGCGCGACTGATTCCCACACCAGATACAACCAGCGCCGTGCGAGGAATGTTTCTGAAACAGGTGCTTTTTGCAGATAACTGAACAGCAATTGCTCGCTCATGCCTTTTTCCCACAACCTGAAAAGATCAAACTCCCTCGGCGCCCATAACACGGTGCCGGGATTAATCATTGCCAGCAGTTGATCGCTGCGAGGATCTTTGAGCATGCTGCGCAACGAGAGATTGCCGTGTACCAGTACCGGTGTATCGTCGAACTCTTCAAATAGCTTAGGAATGCAGGCACGGGAACGGAAAAGCAGCGTGCGGTCGTCAGGTGTGAGTTCGGATGCCTGTAAATTCGATAACGTTGCCCACAACACCTCCACCCGCTGCGGGTACCAGTTTTCCCAGCGATTTTCCTGCGTGCTGTCAACAGAACCGACACAACCGTGGCTGTCAATCCGGTGCCACGCCAGCATCGCCTCGACAATTTGCTCCTGCAAGATTTGCCAGCGTTCAGGGGTGCGTGTTGGCGCTTCCGCCGATACGCCGCGCAGACGTTCAATCAGCAATATTTCCTGATACGGTTTCTGATGCGTGGTGACCATGCCATAAACCGTAGGCACCCTCACCACGCCCTCCCGCGCCAGCATTGATAATTTATAAGCCTCCTGCCCGGCGATTCCCTGACAAGTAAAACTCTTCGCCATCAATGGCATCGCATAACCCTGCTCATCATAAAGGGAAAAAAGATGGGCATAAGGCTGCTCACTGACACATTCGAGGCGGGATAAACGCTCGCCCAGCACAATACTCAATTCGGCTTTTAGCTGTTCCATAACGTGTTCGCAGTGACGAATAAATTAACGTTTATGATGAAAGTTTCAGGAAAGGATTACCCCGTTTCAGATCAAACAAAAACCGGATAGTCGGGGCAGAAACAGGAAGGCAGTGCGCAAAACGAAAAGAGAACAGTGATGACAAAACGGAATGCCGGAACATTCCGCTTTTATGACTTTTTATACTCTGTGTGGTCAGGAATTTTTATGCCCCAAAATTACGCGCACACGTTCCAGATCCTCAGCGGTATCGACACCCACAGAAGGAATGGCCTTCGCTACATCAACGTGGATTTTTTCACCGTACCACAGCACCCGGAGTTGTTCGAGTAATTCGATGTGCTCAAGTTTAGTCGGTTCCCACTTCACATACTGGCGAATGAAACCAGCACGGTATGCATAAATACCGATGTGACGAAGGAAGACATCACCAACCGTTTCTTTCGACACGGCAAAACGTTCACGTTCCCAAGGAATTGTAGCGCGGGAAAAATACATGGCGTAACCTTTGGCATCCCGAACCACTTTGACCGCATTCGGGTTAAACGCTTCTTCCGCTGTTTCAATTGGCACTGCCAGTGTTGCCATTCCTGCTTCACTGTTTGCCAGATTATCAGCCACCTGACGGATGATAACAGGCGGGATCAGCGGCTCGTCGCCCTGAACATTAACGATAATTTCATCATCGGAAAACTGACATAAATCGATGACTTCTGCCAGACGCTCAGTGCCTGACTGATGATCAGGTCGGGTAAGACAAACTTCACCACCCGCAGCTTCAACCGCCGCCACAACGTCAGGATGGTCTGTCGCAACAATTACACGTTTAGCACCCGACTCCCGTGCACGTTCCATCACATGCACAACCATAGGTTTACCGTTGATATCGGCCAACGGCTTCCCCGGCAAACGGCTTGACCCGAAGCGGGCCGGGATAATAGCAACAAAACTCATGGGTGTGTCTCATCAACAGAAAGCGGGCGGGCCTCGTTTTCTAATAAAACAGGGATACCCTCACGCACGGGATAAGCCAGGCTGTCTGCCTTACACACTAATTCCTGCGACTCTTTATTAAAGTAAAGCTTCCCGTTACATACAGGGCACGCAACGATTTCAAGCAAACGGTGGTCCATAAATTCCTCCCGGAGGCGAATACACCGCATTTTCAGCAAGGTGTAACGTAAAAAAGCATTGGAAACACAACATAGCGGTTCAGGAGAATAACATAACGCCGCACCCCGCGTTAATCCTCACTCATCCTCCGATACGACTTCAAAGAAGTTACATTTCTGTAAATAAAAAATATCTCCTGAGGAGCATTGCGCTGCCGATTTCGTGGGAGTACAATTTTTTTGTGATGCACGTCACACTAAACACCTTCAATATGAGCACTAAAAATGAAAACCATTAACAAAATCATCGCAATGTTCGCTAACTTCAGCCACTAAGCTGGATGCCACCTGCAATCATCGTGAAATAACGGCTGCCTGATGCAGCCGTTTCATTTTGTGACATTAAATCTGCCAGTCTCTTTCCCAAAACACCGTTAACGTTTCAGGTACTTTCAAGGTTTTGACTTTTTCAGCTCCCTGCCACTGTGCAAACCGGCTGATTGCTCCGTGTATATCTTTTGCACGTCGTGAAGACATCGTCACATCGGGCTCGAGATGGAGGCTTTTCACTTCCAGTAGTTTTTCTTTGCGATGCATTTTTGCATCCACCCGACCAATCAGTTCACCCCGCTGCAGTATGGGTAGCGTGAAATAGCCGTACTGGCGTTTTGCTTCCGGCGTATAGCATTCGATCCGGTATTCAAAATTAAACAACATTGAGGCGCGTTTACGATCCCATACCACGGGATCAAAAGGTGAAAGCAGCGTGGTGACCGTTGAACCGATCCGTGATTCAGTGGCTTGTTGCAGAAGGGGAAACTGTTTCCGGTGGACATAGTAAATATCTTCAAGCCCGGCCACTTCGACCGGTGTAATTTCCTCATCCATCAGTAATTGTGCAATCACAGCCTTGGTATTCACCCGCCTGAGGCGATAATAGTCCGCCAGCCATTCCGGTCTAAAGATGCCAAGATATTGCGCCGAGCGCCGCAGCATCTGATATTCCGCTGCAGACTGTTCAAGAGTCTGGCTCGCATCGTCCCAGCCAGGCATCACCCGTTCAGCAAGGTCGTAAACCCGGTGGAAATTACGCCGTTCAGACACCATCAGTTTCCCGGAAGTAAACAATGTTTCCAGGTGCTTTTTATGAGGCTTCCAGTCCCACCAGCCGCTGGCAGACTTTTTATCTGTACTGAAATCGGCCGAACGCACAGGGCCATTTTCAGCAATGTGTCCCAGCAGTGCCTCAATATCCGTCTGATGTTCATCAAACCAGGTCTGAGAAAATTTCCACCCCATCCCCTGAGGATTGAGCATCCGGTGGCGCAGGAGTCCGTAATCTTCACTGGGAATAAAACAGGCCTCATGTGCCCAATACTCGAATATTTTTCCTGCCGGGAGGGCTTGTTCCAGCCATTGAGGGTCGTAATTACCTAAGCGGCTGAACAACACCAGATAAGGACTGCGCGCAACCACGCTTATCGTGTCAATTTGCAGCAATCCCATATCACGGATCGCCTGAACGACATCCGCAGCAACAGGCTTTCGGGTCACTGGTTTAAGAAGATTTTGCGCAGATAGATGCAGGGTGCGGGCTGAAGCAAGAGATATAACCGGGTGAGACATATCGGTATCCGTGGCAGCAATTTAACTGTGGATACCGATAGCATATTTTTACCGGAGCGTAAAATTCAACTCAACGGTGAACAACAAAACCGGACTCAGAAAGCAATAACATCAGCCGCGGAAGGGCCATGTGTTACGCTGCGGTAAGTGGTGAACTCCACCTTCTGACCGGCACTCAGAGATTTATTCCCTGTATTGGCGATGGAAGTACGCTGAACATAAATTTCAGAAGAACCATCAAGCGGGCAAATAAAACCGTAGCCTTTAGCCTGATTATACCATTTAACTAAACCCATTTTTAACATCATAATTTCTATCCTTTCTTTTGGGCATCCATGAACACACTTTTTTATTATTGTTCGGATGCGTTTGCCCATTGCTAAGTTATTTTTTTATAAAAAACCTCTAATGAGCGAATTAGTTTTAACGACTACTTTTACAACTTTCATGACGTCTTATAAACGCCGTATTTACCTTTTCAGGTATGTAAAACCCGCCATCCGGCGGGTTTTACTCTGCTGACATGATTAGCGATTAACGTTGTTTCATATCATCACGTTTGTCTCTTATCAGAGTGCAATAACGTTAGCAGCAGCAGGACCACGCGGGCTATCCTGAATGGTGTATTCTACACGCTGGCCTTCGGCCAGAGTTTTGAAACCATCGGTTGCGATTGCAGAGAAATGTACGAATACATCCTTACCGCCATCAGCCTGCTCAATAAAACCAAAACCTTTGCTTTCATTGAACCACTTAACCTGACCATTTTTCTTCGACATATTTAAAACCTTTTACAAAATATAAAATCCTGCCATTCGGCAATACTAGCCAATAGTTCAGACAATTACTTATGGGGAGGACTTAGAAGGTTCGTCTTGGAAGCGGAATCATCGGGAAAGAGATAACGTCTGGGAGGAACTGCTTTACTCTACACTCATACATAAATAGCGCTGCAACACAGGCTGCAAGCATTTACTCATAAGTGCAGAGCAATAGCAAGTCACGTTGCGCAATTATTCTGACGTTAAACATTAACGGTGAATATTAGTCTTTAAAATCAGGGAGATTGAAACTTTAGATTTACGTAAATTTTTATCAGAGGCGCGAAAACGGTCTGTTTTTGCTGTATCAATGCATCTTTTGCAAAATAAGCTCAGCTATTCTTTGGAGCAGTTTCTCAGCCTGGTCACCCTCGATTTTGGCGTCAACCGGTAAATACCACCAGTCTGGCTGAGCAAAAGAACGACATTTTACTGCATCCTTTTCAGTCATCAGAAGGACCTGTCCTGGTGCCTTCACAGCTGACAGTTGTCCGGAGGTGTAAGCCTGATGATCCGAAAAAGCGACTTCCTTTTGTACATTTATCCCTAGCTGTTTCAACGTGGAAAAGAAACGCGGTGGATGCCCGATGCCGGCAATCGCAACCACATTTTTCAATGCAGAAGCATCACACTGTTCACCTGTGACCAAATTTATCGCTTTGCCAGGTTGCAAGAACATCGCTAACTCACCAGGACGGGCTGTGCCCCCATTGGTAATAACCGCATCCACTGAACGCAAACGAGATTCTCTTTCACGCATAGGTCCTGCAGGTAACCAGTGACCATTACCAAAACGGCGGACTCCGTCGATCACAACAATTTCGATATCACGCTGAAGTGCATAATGCTGTAATCCGTCATCCGTGATGATAACGTCTAACTCATTTCCATCAAGTAATGCTTTCACCGCATCAGAGCGAACCGGAGACACCGCAACCGGTGCCCCGGTTCTCTGAAATATTAGCACTGGCTCATCACCTGCCTGCGTGGTGGGCGTCGCCTCCGTCAGCAATAAGGGATAGTGCTCAGCCCTGCCACCATAACCGCGCGAAACGACTCCAACACGAAAACCATGCTGCTGGAGTGTTTCAACCAGCCAGATCACCACCGGCGTTTTACCATTACCTCCGGCAGTCAGATTTCCGACCACCACGACAGGCACCGAAGCCCGCCAGCTTTTTTTAAGCCCCGTTTTATAGCTGTAACGGATCAAAGTTGAAACTAACCCGTACAACCATGAAAGAGGCAGGAGTAACAGATATAGCGGTGATTTCCCTGACCAGATGCGCTCAATCATTGGCCAAACTGCATCCGGTACAGCTGTGAGTAAACACCACGCTCTTCGAGCAGGCTCGTATGTGAACCACGTTCCACCACGCAACCATCTTCAATGACCAGAATCTCATCGGCCTTTTCAATAGTGGATAAACGGTGTGCGATCACCAGGGATGTGCGGTTTTTCTGTAGTTCGTCGAGTGCAGCCTGAATAGCACGCTCAGATTCAGTATCAAGGGCAGATGTCGCTTCATCAAGGATCAGAACCGGCGAGTCACGCAGCAAGGCACGCGCAATTGCGATACGCTGACGCTGGCCACCAGAGAGCAGAACGCCATTTTCACCAATGACCGTATCCAGCCCTTGATCCATTTTGCTGATAAAGTCCATCGCGTAAGCCATCGTCGCCGCTTTTTCGATTTCTTCGCGGGAGTACATATCCGTACGGGCGTAAGCGATGTTATTGGCAATGGTATCATTGAACAGGTGGACGTTCTGAGAAACGAGTGCCACCTGATCACGTAATGACGACAGGGTATATTCCCGCAGATCATGACCATCCATCAGGATTTTACCTTCCTGAATATCATAGAAACGGGTCAGCAAATTCGCGATAGTCGATTTACCGGAACCTGAGCGGCCAACCAGTGCAACGGTTTTACCTTCCGGCAGGTTAAAGGAAATATCACGCAAAGCAGGAATATCGCGCCCCGGATAAGTGAAGGTCACGTTTTTGAATTCGACATTTCCGTTAACGCGTTTGACTTCCAGTTTCCCTTCGTCTTTTTCCTGTTCCATATCCAGGATTGAGAACAGCGTCTGACAAGCGGCCATACCGCGCTGGAACTGGGAGTTCACGTTAGTCAGGGACTTCAGCGGACGCATCAGGGCAATCATAGAAGAGAACACAACGGTGATAGTACCCGCGCTGAGCGTTTCCATCACGGACGGGAAGCTTGCCGCATACAACACGAATGCCAATGCCAGAGAGGCGATCAACTGAATAATCGGGTCTGAAATTGAAGAAGCGGAAACCATACGCATACCCTGCTGGCGCATACGGTTACTCACTTTATCAAAACGCGCGGTTTCAACTTTCTGGCCACCGAAGATCAACACTTCTTTATGACCTTTGAGCATCTGTTCCGCGCTGGTCGTCACCTGTCCCATGGTGTTTTGCATTGTTTTACTGATATTACGGAAGCGCTTAGACACCACACGGATAACAACAGAAACAATCGGCGCAATCACCAACAGGATTACAGAAAGCTGCCAGCTGTAATAGAACATCATGACAAACAGACCAATGATTGACGCACCTTCACGTACGACGGTCACGAGCGCACTGGATGATGAAGACGCCACCTGCTCGGAATCATAGGTGATACGGGAAAGTAAAGTACCGGTAGATTGCTGGTCAAAGAATGCTACGGGCATTCTCATCATGTGACCAAACAGACGACGACGCATATGCATCACCACTTTGCCCGAAACCCATGAAATGCAGTAACTCGAAATGTAGCCACTGACCCCACGCACAACCATCAGACCGATAACGACCAATGGCATCCAGAGTAGGATCGAGCGGTCAGCTTTACCAAAACCGTCATCTAACAGAGGCTTCAGCAAAGACAGCATGAAAGTATCACTGGCGGCGTTTGCGACCAGCGCAATAGCCGCAGCGATCAGCCCGGCTTTAAAAGGTGTGATCATCGGCCAAAGGCGACGAAATGTCTGCCATGTGGAGAGATCTTTATCGTTCATCATGCAATATCAACCAGCATCGAAAGAAATAGCGGTCTATTCTACTCATTATCTGTAGATACTCCAAACTGGCGGTGATACCAACGGGGGATTAATTGCTCACGTAAGCCTTTAATTGTCCAATAATCATCAAAAACGAAGAGGCTGAGTTGACCCGATTCAGACGTTGAATGCCAGTCATAGTGCGCTTTGTTGTATCTGCTAACAACTTTATGTGCCGGCAGATGCCATTTATTAAAACGGGATGCGGACGCCAGTGCGATAACCGGCTTAACTGCCCGCAAAAATGGAGGTGTCGATGACGTATTGCTGCCATGATGAGGAACCTGAAGTACAGTGGCTTGCAGTTCGCTCCGCCACTTCCTGACTAACGCTTTTTCTGTTTCAGTTTCAATATCTCCGGTCAGGAGCAAACTGAATGAACCGTCATCAATGCGGATAACGCAGCTGTCGTTATTCCCTGCATCCTCTGACATTTTATCCGGCCACAAAACGTTAAAATCCAGCCCCTGCCAGCGCCATTGCTCGCCTGCTATGCATTTCAGATGATGCTGATCCGACAAAGCACTTTCACGAACGCTGGCGGCAGGATAACGGTTTTGTAACGGGGCCAAACCGCCCCGGTGATCCATGTCATTATGACTGATAATTATCTGTTCCAGCTGAATATTCTTCCAATTTAAATAAGGGATAATATTTTGTTCAGCGGCTGAGCCCCCTTCCCAACGGTTGCCGGTATCATAAAGAATGCCCCGG
Organism: Rahnella sp. GSA61A; assembly: GCF_019969905.1. Taxonomy (NCBI): domain Bacteria; kingdom Pseudomonadati; phylum Pseudomonadota; class Gammaproteobacteria; order Enterobacterales; family Yersiniaceae; genus Rahnella; species Rahnella sp. GSA61A. The sequence goes on from NZ_JAHXYO010000009.1 coordinate 166,390, forward strand.
CCGTTTTTGCTGATAAGAACAGACAAGCCATGTCCGATATCAAGCATATCAACCCGCCAGCGCTCCGATGGATTTCTGTTCAGCCAGACAGAAGAGATCGCAAAAAGAGACAGCAACAGTGAAAGACAATATCTCAACGGGCAAATCCGCCAGCACAGAAGCACCAGCCATCCCATCAGGCTCACGGCCAGAAATGACTCACCCAATGGGATCCAACCGCCCGGTAATGCTTTTACCCCCCACAAAGCCAATCTCAATGTGGCATCCGCCAGTTGCCAAAGCAGAGCTTGTGCGTTATCCATCAATGCGCAGGGCGCGACGTTCGTCAACAAGGCCAGTAATACCAGCGGGACTGTGATCAATGAAACAACCGGAACTGCCCACATATTGGCCGGAAACGAGAAGACGTTTACGCCGTGGAAAATCCAGACCTGTAAGGGCAACAGAAGAAGTGTCATTCCCACCTGCAGATGCCCCCAGCGAAACAATGCCCAATACCATGCCTGCTGAAACATTGCAGGAAGAGGCACCCACTGGAACCAGAAAACCAGAGCCCCCACCGCGAAGCATGACAACCAGAAGCTGTCGGACAATAAATTCATAGGGTCGACCAGCAGAAGCATAGCCACCACCCAAAGCCATATCTGGCACGGATGACAGCGGACACGGAACAGACGCAGCAGGATCCACATCAACACCGCAAACGTTGCACGCAGCGCAGGTGCATTGCCTCCGGAAAGCCAGGTATAGAACAGCAGAAAAACGCCGCTCACGAATAACGGAAAGCGGTAGTCAATCAGTTTTACCGGCAGCAGATACTGCAATCCACGCGCCAGCCACCATCCAAATAACGCCGCAATTCCGATATGTAGGCCTGATATCGCCACCAGATGCGCGATGCCAGTCTGTTGTAACATTAGCTTGTCTGCAGCCTGTATTAATCCTTTTTCGCCAAAAGCCAGTGCAATCAGTACGGGCGTATTTTCCATCGGTGGCATCTTCTGCTGCAACCGCTGAATAAATTGCTGACGAAGCGAACTTCTGGCATCTAATAGCTGCCTGTTACGGACAGTTGCTGTCAGAGGTGCATGCTGAGCCAACGCCCAACGCTGGGCATCAAATCCGCCTTCATTCAGCAAGCTGTGGACGGGCCGCATACTGACGATCATATCCCAGCGCTGGCCCGCTAACAGTTCTCCCTCTGTCTTGTCCCATTTAGTGCGGAACATGACCGGCGGGAAAATTATTTTTCCTTCTGCTTTTTCTATTTTGAAGAGTACAGAAGATGTACTGGTGCTCCCGAGATTAATACTCTCTACCACGGCGATAACATGACGCTTTGTGCCCTGAAGCGCTGAAATCTGATCGAGCTGAATACCGCCCTGAAACGAGGCCCAACTGAAACTCAGCAGGCCGATCGCTATCAGGCTGAATATTTTGTGATGAAATCTGAAGCAGCATGAGGCGCAAAGACACAGCGTGACCAGATGAATAGCCGAAGGAAGTTGGGAAAAAATAAGCAGTGGCAACATCCCTGCAATAACCGCTAAAGCAGCCTCGTCCAGTGAAATTTTGATGTTTTACTCCCTTCACGTTCATCAGACATGTTTTCGTGCCGGAGTATGATTTTCATGCAAAGAAGGAGCAACCAGGAAAGCAAAACGCTGCGTGACGTTACGCAAAAATTTTATGATCGCAACTGAAAGAGGGGGGGAACTTATTCGTCATAAAGCAAAAAAAAACGGCACCCCGAGAGGTGCCGCTTTACGTTCGCTATAGGCAGACATTTACGTTCAGGCGAAAGCCTCAGCCGTAAATATTCGCGCGATCACGCAACTCTTTCCCTGGCTTAAAGTGAGGAACGTACTTGCCGTCCAGCTCGACTTTATCGCCAGTTTTAGGGTTGCGCCCAACACGCGGAGCACGGTAGTGAAGAGAAAAACTGCCAAACCCACGGATTTCGATGCGTTCACCATCAGCCAAGGTTGCAGCCATATGCTCAAGCATCTCTTTCACTGCATCCTCAACAGCTTTCGCCGGGATATGAGAGTGCTGGCCAGCAAGTCTTTCAATAAGTTCAGACTTGGTCATAGTACCTCCAAGCTTTGCAGCTAAACTACCGTTTCGGGGCGACTGAGCCGCCCCCCGTCATTACTCGCCTTTTGCCGCTTTGAACGCTTCAGCCATAGCACTAGAGAAGTTGCTTTCGTCTGGTTTGTTGTTAACAACAGCGATTGCATCTTTCTCGTCAGCTTCGTCCTTAGCACGGACGGACAGGCTTACTACGCGGTTCTTACGATCAACACCGGTGAATTTAGCTTCTACTTCATCACCAACGCTCAGAACCAGAGTTGCGTCTTCAATACGGTCGCGAGAAGCTTCTGAAGCGCGCAGGTAACCTTCTACGCCGCCAGCTAATTCAACTGTAGCACCTTTGGCGTCAACTGCTGTAACTTTACCAGTAACAATAGTACCTTTCTTGTTAACAGACAGGTAGTTATTGAATGGATCTTCAGCCAGTTGCTTCACGCCCAGGGAGATACGTTCACGTTCTGCATCAACTTGCAGAACCACAGCTGCGATTTCGTCGCCTTTTTTGTATTCACGTACTGCTTCTTCGCCTGCAACGTTCCAGGAGATGTCAGACAGGTGAACCAGGCCGTCGATGCCGCCGTCCAGACCAATGAAGATACCGAAGTCAGTGATTGACTTGATTTTACCTTCAACGCGGTCGTTCTTGTTGTGGGTTTCTGCGAATTGCTGCCATGGGTTGTTTTTGCATTGTTTCAGGCCCAGGGAGATACGACGACGTTCTTCGTCGATATCCAGAACCATAACTTCAACAACATCGCCCACGTTAACAACTTTAGATGGGTGGATGTTTTTATTAGTCCAATCCATTTCAGAAACGTGAACCAGACCTTCAACGCCTTCTTCGATTTCTACGAAGCAGCCGTAATCAGTCAGGTTGGTAACGCGACCAGTCAGTTTAGTACCTTCTGGGTAACGTTTAGCGATAGCGACCCAAGGATCTTCGCCCAGTTGTTTCAGACCCAGTGATACACGGGTACGCTCACGGTCAAATTTAAGAACTTTAACAGTGATTTCATCGCCAACATTAACGATTTCGCTTGGGTGTTTAACACGTTTCCAAGCCATGTCAGTGATGTGCAGCAGGCCGTCAACGCCGCCCAGATCAACGAATGCACCGTAGTCAGTGAGGTTCTTAACGATACCTTTAACTTCCATGCCTTCCTGCAGGTTTTCCAGCAGTTGATCGCGCTCTGCGCTGTTCTCAGACTCAATTACTGCACGACGGGAAACAACAACGTTGTTGCGTTTCTGGTCCAGTTTGATGACTTTGAACTCAAGATCTTTGCCTTCGAGATGCAGCGTGTCGCGAACAGGACGAACGTCTACCAGTGAGCCTGGCAGGAACGCACGAATACCGTTCAGCTCAACAGTGAAACCGCCTTTAACTTTACCGTTGATAACACCGGTAACAGTTGCAGATTCTTCGTAAGCTTTTTCCAGCGTGATCCAAGCTTCATGACGTTTAGCTTTTTCACGGGACAGCAGAGTTTCACCGAAGCCGTCTTCAACAGCGTCCAGCGCAACATCAACTTCGTCGCCAACCTGGATTTCCAGTTCGCCCTGTGCGTTTTTGAATTGTTCTGCCGGGATTGCAGACTCAGATTTCAGACCGGCGTCAACCAGTACGATATCTTTGTCGATAGACACAACAACACCACGAACGATGGAACCAGGACGGGTTTCGATTGTTTTTAAGGATTCTTCAAAGAGTTGAGCAAAAGATTCAGTCATGTTGATAATCTTTAGGTTCTTAAGTTTAACGTCCATCTGGCTTCCTGCTGGATGGGGTTGTTTCAAATGCCCCGCTACAGATCCTTGCGGCGAGGTTAAAAAAAACTATAGCCAAAACTGGCACTGAATATTCTTCAGCACCAGAGTGAGGCTCGATTACCGGGTTTGTTTTTGCGGCAATCCTAGAATTTCTGTGGCATAAGCCAGTGCTTTTTCGATGACTTCGTCGATGGACATGCTGGTTGAATCCAGCAACAACGCATCGGAAGCAGCCACTAGAGGCGCGACGGGCCTGTTACGATCACGGTCATCGCGCTCTTTGATCTCGGCTAAAAGCCGTTCAAAGTTAACACTAAAGCCTTTTTCCTGCAACTGTAGCATTCTTCTGTTTGCACGTTCTTCCGAACTGGCATCCAGAAATATCTTCACCGGTGCATCAGGGAAAACCACCGTCCCCATGTCACGACCATCCGCAATCAGGCCCGGTGCATCACGGAATGCGCGCTGCCGGCGCAATAATGCTTCACGAACGCGGGGAAATGCCGCCGCCTGAGACGCAGTATTGCCTACCGTTTCGGTGCGGATTTCATGGGTAACATCCTCACCTTCTAAAATAACGTGCAACTGCCCATCCTGAGCCACAAAACGAACGTCGAGATGTGCGGCAAGCGGAACTAGCGCCTCTTCTGAGACAATATCAACCTGGTGATGCAAAGCCGCCAGCGCCAAAACGCGGTAAATCGCGCCGGAATCCAACAGATGCCAGTTAAAGGCTTCGGCCAACGCTTTACACAACGTACCTTTACCTGCACCACTTGGCCCATCAACGGTGATTACCGGGGCTAAAGCCGTCATTTTTGTCTCCTTTCGGTGGGGTATGCCCGCTTCATTAGCCTCACAGGACTAATTCAGGAGCGGCATTATACGCTGCCTTCACTGCAACTGTTACCCCACATTTTTCAGTTGGCTAAAAAGCGGACGGTTCTGAGCCTGAAAACAAAAAAACGGACATCAGGGATGTCCGTTCATACACGGGCAACCAAGTGAAAAACTATGCCAGTGTGCTGATTGCCGCCAGACGGTCAAAATAGTCCGGGAACGTTTTTGCGGTACACTTCGGATCAAGAATGGTCACCGGCGTATCGGATAACGCCACCAGCGAGAAACACATCGCCATGCGGTGATCATTATAGGTGCCAATTTCGGCAAATTTCAGCGATTGAGGCGGATCAATACGAATGTAATCTTCGCCCTCTTCCACTGTTGCACCGACTTTACGCAGCTCAGTCGCCATCGCCGTCAGGCGATCGGTCTCTTTAACACGCCAGTTGTAAATATTACGCAACGTTGTCGGGCCTTCAGCAAACAAGGCAGCGGTAGCAATGGTCATTGCTGCATCAGGAATATGGTTCATGTCCATGTCAATGCCGTTCAGTTCACCGCGGGTACATTCGATATAATCATCAGCCCAGTGAATAGTAGCACCCATTTTTTCCAGCACGTCTGCAAAACGAATATCGCCCTGCATGCTGTTTTTGCCGATTCCGGTCACACGAACCGTACCGCCCTTGATCGCCGCAGCGGCCAGGAAGTAGGACGCTGAAGAGGCATCACCTTCGACCAGATATGCCCCCGGAGACACATAATGCTGACGTCCTTGGATGCTAAATCTCTGGTACTCGTGGTTTTCCACTTCAATACCAAAGGTTTTCATCAGGTTCAGCGTGATATCGATATAAGGTTTGGAAACCAGATCACCTTTAATCTGAATGGTTGTATCGTTATCTGCCAGCGGAGCTGTCATCAATAACGCTGTCAGAAACTGGCTGGAAACACTGCCATCAACACTGACGTCACCGCCACTAAATCCACCCTGCAGGCGCAAAGGCGGATAGTTTTCCTGCTCCAGATAATCAATCTGCGCACCGCCCTGACGAAGCGCATCAACCAGATGCCCGATCGGGCGCTCTTTCATGCGCGGCTCTCCGGTCAGTACAACATCCTGTTCGCCCAGGCATAATGCTGCCGCCAGCGGACGCATTGCGGTTCCTGCATTCCCAAGAAACAGTTCCAGACCTTTAGCATTGGAAAAAGCCGTGCCCAGACCATCGATTTCACACTCGGTGCGGGATGCAGATAAACGATGCGTGACACCCAGTTGAGTGAGTGCTGTCAACATATGACGCACATCATCGCTGTCGAGCAGGTTAGTCAGGCGGGTAGTACCCTGTGCAAAAGCAGCCAGTAAAAGTGCGCGGTTAGAAACACTTTTTGAGCCAGGTAAATTGATGCTGCCGTTAACCAGCGCAACGGGTTGTAATGTCAGGGATTCCACTCTTTCTCCAATTCTTCTTTTCATAAAATGACCCCGGACATTGAGCCGGGGTCATTTTTAAGGCTTCTCAATGAAGCATTCTGCGAGCCTGAAAGCCAGCACACTTAACCGTGACGTTTTTCGAACTCCGCCATAAAGTCGGTCAGGGCTTTTACGCCTTCAATCGGCATTGCATTATAAATAGATGCGCGCATACCGCCAGCCACGCGGTGGCCTTTTAGTGCATGCAGACCGGCTTCCTGTGCCTGATCAAGGAACAGTTTATCCAGCGAGGCATCTGCCATCTGGAAAGGAACGTTCATCCACGAACGGTTAGCCGCCACCACAGGGTTACGATAGAAGCCGGTGCGATCGATTGCGCCATACAAAAGTTCGGCTTTTGCACGATTGCGCTTTTCCATTTCGCGCAGACCGCCCTGCTCTTTCAGCCACTTGAATACCATACCTGACAGATACCATGCAAAGGTCGGCGGGGTATTGAACATAGAGTCGTTCTCAGCCAGCACGGTATAATCGAGGATAGAAGGCAATTCAGTGCGCGCTTTGCCCAGCAAATCATCACGAACGATAACCAGGGTCAGACCCGCAGGACCGATATTTTTCTGCGCGCCAGCATAAATCACCCCAAAACGGCTGACGTCAATCGGACGGGAAAGAATGCAGGATGAATAATCTGCTACCACGATTTTGTCGCCAAAATCAGGCATTTCATCAATAGCGATTCCATCGATAGTTTCATTTGGGCAATAATGAACGTAGGCAGAATCTGCACTCAGTTTCCATTCGCTCATCGGCAGAATGCCACGCTTACCATCAATCGTAGTGGTGACATCAATCACGTTTGGCGTGCAATATTTTTGGGCTTCTTTAACTGCGCTGTGTGCCCAATAGCCACCATCAATATAATCAGCGGAGGATTTTTCACCCAAAAGGTTCATTGGCACAGCGGCAAATTGCGCACGGGCGCCGCCATGGCAGAACAGCACTTTATAGTTCGAGGGAATATTGAGCAGGTCACGGATATCCTTTTCGGATTCTTCAGCAACCTGGATAAATTCCTTACTACGGTGACTGATTTCCATCACCGATGTACCCAGTCCGTGCCAGTTACAAAGTTCCTGTTCCGCACGACGCAATACTTCAGCCGGGATCATTGCCGGACCTGCACTAAAATTATAAACCTGAGTCATTTCCCCTCACCACTTCTCTGAGACAGTCACATAGTAGTCACTAATTTAACGGTTTTATCATCCGAGACAAGCAGTCTGCAACGGTTATTGATGACGACCTGATAAACAGCGATGAGATGTTGATCACAAGGTTCATTCCTCCTTTTAACCCTGATTTTTCGGAATAATATGTGTAAGCACCGTCAAATTTCACACGGTATAACAGCGTGTTCAAACTCAAGCCTTTGACTTCACACAGCGATTACATTCTTAACACGAATACATGGAGCTAATGTGCAAAACCCCGTATCATTGCACGTTTTTAGCACGCTCAAAAGTGAACTCAATGACCCAAACTTTTATTCCTGGTAAAGACGCGGCGCTGGAAGACTCCATTTCCCGCTTCCAACAAAAACTCACCGATCTCGGCTTTAATATCGAAGAAGCTTCGTGGCTGAATCCGGTTCCCCACGTCTGGTCAGTGCACATTCGCGATCGCGACTGCCCGCTGTGCTTCACCAACGGTAAAGGCGCCAGCAAGAAAGCCGCACTGGCATCTGCTTTGGGTGAATATTTTGAGCGCCTGTCGACTAACTATTTCTTCGCTGATTTCTATCTGGGCAAGGAAATCGCTAATGGTGATTTCGTTCATTATCCGAATGAGAAGTGGTTCCCGCTTCCGGAAGACGACAGTCTGCCCGCCGGGATCCTGGATGAGCGCCTGCACGCATTTTATGATGCCGATAAAGAACTGGTTGCCCGTGATCTGATCGACCTGCAATCAGGCAATCCTGATCGTGGTATCTGCGCTCTGCCATTTACCCGTCAGTCCGATCTGCAAACCGTCTATATTCCGATGAACATCATCGGCAACTTGTACGTTTCCAACGGGATGTCCGCGGGTAACACCGCCAATGAAGCGCGGGTTCAGGGGCTGTCAGAAGTCTTCGAGCGTTATGTCAAAAACCGCATCATTGCAGAATCCATCAGTCTGCCCGAAATCCCTGTTGAGGTTCTGGCACGCTATCCTGGGGTGGTTGAAGCCATCGCCAAACTGGAAGAAGAAGGTTTCCCTATTCTTTCTTATGACGCCTCGCTGGGCGGCAATTATCCGGTCATTTGCGTGGTTCTGTTCAACCCGGCGAATGGCACTTGTTTCGCGTCCTTTGGTGCACACCCTGATTTTGGCGTCGCACTGGAACGTACCGTGACGGAACTGTTGCAAGGCCGCAGCCTGAAAGACCTGGATGTATTCACTGCGCCTACTTTTGACGACGAAGAAGTGGCTGAACACGCTAACCTTGAAACCCATTTCATCGACTCAAGCGGTCTGATTTCATGGGATATGTTCAAACAAGACGCAGACTATCCGTTTGCAGACTGGAGTTTCAGCGGTACCACTGAAGAAGAATTTGCGACACTGATGGCTATCTTTGATAAAGAAGATGCTGAAGTGTATATCGCCGATTACGAACATCTGGATGTATACGCCTGCCGCATTATCGTTCCGGGCATGTCTGACATTTATCCTGCCGAAGATTTATTGCTGGCGAATAACAGCATGGGCGCGCATTTGCGTGATCAACTGCTGGCGTTGCCGGGCAGCGATCTGCCAAAAGAAACCTATCTTGAGATGATCACTCAACTCGACGATGAAGGTCTGGATGACTTTACCCGCGTTCGCGAACTGCTGGGGATCGCCAGCGGCAAAGACAACGGCTGGTACACGCTGCGTGTCGGTGAGCTGAAATCTATGCTGGCTCTTGCCGGTGGTGATTTGGATCAGGCGCTGACCTGGGCTGAATGGGCGCATGAGTTCAATTCCTCGGTGTACAGCGATGAGCGCAACAACTATTACCGTTGCCTGCAAACCCTGCTCCAGTTGTCTCTGGAAGAAGATCGCGAGCCAGCCCAGTACTACAACGCTTTCGTGAAAATGTATGGTCAGAAAGCAGTTGAGGATGCTTCGGCGGCCATCAGTGGAGAAGTCCGTTTCCACAGTCTGTTTGCAGTCGACCCTGAGCTGAAGGCCTTGCCAGCCCATCAGGCGCTGCTTGGTGCATACGAAAAGCTGCAAGTCGCCAAACGTCGTCACTGGTCGAAAGCCTGATTCACTGACACTTTGAAGCGATTAAAACCGACGGGATTTCCTGTCGGTTTTTTTGTTTATAAATTCGCTATCAGTTCACTATAAATCCTAAGCTTCTGCTGCTGTATTTGTCCGCAAAAGTTTGACTCGACCATCAAAATGACGTGTAATTCCGCGCGAAATAATACCCGCTTGTCATTTTTGCGAGAAAAATATAGCAATTATTTTATAAGTTAATTGAAAGTGAAATTTATAAAATCAAAATAACGATATTTATTAACACTGAATCCTTTGTATTAACTGAAATCTGAAAATAAACGCTTGCTTTCTCAACTTTATTTGCAAAAATTAAAATCTTTTTATTCGTTTATTTTCAATTAATTACCCATAAAACCACCCCTTTGGCAGTCCATTAAAAACCACCAAAAACCCCCTCATATGATCCACGTCAATTTTTACGTTATACTGCTTTGCTAGTATCTCGTTGCGCAGTGCATAGCCCTGAATAAGAGAGTTAATGTGAAAGCTGACAACCCCTTCGATCTCATTTTACCCGCCGCGACAGCGAAAATTGCTGAAGATGCTGGCGTTTATAAAGCCACCAAACAGCCGTTAAAAACATTCTTTTTAGCCATTACTGCTGGCGTCTTTATTTCTATTGCTTTTGCTTTTTATATCACCGCCACTACAGGCACCGGTACCGTCCCTTATGGCCTTGCAAAACTGGTTGGAGGCATCTGCTTCTCTCTGGGTCTTATGCTGGTTGTCGTATGTGGTGCGGACCTGTTCACGTCCACTGTACTTATCGTCATTGCGAAAGCCAGCGGTCGAATCACCTGGGGGCAATTGGCGTGCAACTGGGTCAATGTCTATATTGGTAACCTGGTCGGCTGCTTATTCTTTGTGGCTCTGATTTGGTTCTCCGGTGAATACATGGTTGATAACGGTTTGTGGGGACTGAACGTTCTGCAAACTGCTGATCATAAAATGCATCACACATTTATCGAAGCCGTATGTCTGGGGATCCTCGCAAACCTGATGGTTTGCCTGGCGGTATGGATGAGTTACTCCGGCCGCAGTCTGATGGATAAAATGTTCGCTATGATTTTACCGGTCGGCATGTTCGTCGCCAGCGGCTTTGAACACAGCATTGCTAACATGTTCATGATCCCTTTAGGCATCGTAGTGAAAAATTTTGCGACACCAGAATTCTGGCAGGCTGTCGGGGCAACACCGGCACAATTCGCAGAGCTTAATATCCCTAACTTTATCATAGACAATCTCATCCCTGTGACCATCGGTAACATCATTGGGGGTGGTTTGCTGGTAGGGTTAACGTACTGGGTCATATATCTTCGCGATGAGAAACACCACTGAAACAATGTGGCAGTCTTGTTACGACAGTTTTACACGTGATTTTTAAAGAAATCCAAATTAGAAGGTAGGTGCAAAATGTCCAAGCTCAATGAAAAATTGACCAACGCATGGCAGGGTTTTAGTGCTGGTGAATGGCAGAATGGCGTAAACGTCCGTGATTTCATTCAGAAGAACTACACACCGTATGAAGGTGATGAGTCCTTCCTGGCTGGCGCTACCCAAGCGACAACCACCCTGTGGGATAAAGTAATGGATGGTATCAAACTGGAGAACCGTACTAAGGCTCCAGTAGATTTCGATACCGACGTTGCCTCTACCATCACCTCTCACGATGCCGGCTACATCAACAAATCATTGGAAACCATCGTTGGTCTGCAAACTGACGCGCCATTGAAACGTGCCCTGATCCCTTTCGGCGGCATCAAAATGGTGGAAGGTTCATGTAAAGTTTACGGTCGTGAACTGGATCCGGCACTGAAAAAAGTCTTCACTGATTACCGCAAAACCCACAACCAGGGTGTTTTCGATGTTTACACTAAAGACATCCTGAACTGCCGCAAATCTGGTGTGCTGACCGGTCTGCCAGATGCCTATGGTCGTGGCCGTATCATCGGTGACTACCGTCGCGTCGCGCTGTATGGTATCGACTTCCTGATGGCCGACAAATACGCACAATTCCAGTCTCTGCAAGACGACCTGGAAAATGGCGTAAACCTGGAAATGACCATCCAGTTGCGTGAAGAAATCTCAGAACAACACCGTGCTCTGGGTCAGATTAAAGAAATGGCTGCTAAATATGGCTGCGATATCTCTGGTCCTGCAACAACTGCACAAGAAGCTGTTCAGTGGACTTACTTCGGTTACCTGGCTGCCGTTAAATCTCAGAACGGTGCTGCGATGTCCTTTGGCCGCGTCTCTACTTTCCTTGACGTGTACATCGAACGTGATATCAAAGCAGGCAAACTGAACGAAGAACAAGCTCAGGAACTGATTGACCACCTGGTTATGAAACTGCGTATGGTGCGTTTCCTGCGTACCCCTGAATATGATGAATTGTTCTCCGGTGACCCAATCTGGGCGACAGAATCCCTGGCTGGTATGGGTGTTGATGGTCGTACTCTGGTTACCAAAAACAGCTTCCGCTTCCTGAATACCCTGTACACCATGGGACCTTCACCAGAGCCAAATATGACCATTCTGTGGTCAGAAAAGCTGCCAATGAACTTCAAAAAGTACGCAGCGAAAGTGTCTATCGATACCTCATCTGTACAGTATGAGAACGATGATCTGATGCGTCCTGATTTCAACAACGATGACTATGCTATCGCTTGTTGTGTGAGCCCAATGGTTGTGGGTAAACAAATGCAGTTCTTCGGCGCTCGTGCAAACCTGGCGAAAACCATGTTGTACGCAATCAACGGCGGCGTTGATGAAAAAATGAAAATCCAGGTTGGTCCTAAAGAAGCACCAATGATGGATGAAGTGCTGACCTTTGATAAAGTCATGGATCGCATGGATCACTTCATGGACTGGTTGGCTAAACAGTACGTGACTGCGCTGAACATCATTCACTACATGCATGACAAATACAGCTACGAAGCATCGCTGATGGCTCTGCATGACCGCGATGTTTATCGCACCATGGCATGTGGTATCGCAGGTTTGTCAGTTGCTGCTGACTCCCTGTCTGCTATCAAATATGCAAAAGTTAGCACCATCCGTGACGAAGACGGCCTGGCTGTAGACTTCAAAATTGAAGGTGAGTATCCACAGTTCGGTAACAACGATTCTCGCGTAGATGACATCGCTTGTGACCTGGTAGAACGTTTCATGAAGAAAATTCAGAAACTGCGTACCTACCGTGGCGCTGTAGCAACTCAGTCTGTTCTGACCATCACCTCTAACGTGGTTTATGGTAAGAAAACAGGTAACACTCCAGATGGTCGTCGTGCTGGTGCTCCGTTTGGCCCGGGTGCTAACCCAATGCACGGTCGTGACCAGAAAGGTGCGGTTGCCTCTCTGACCTCCGTTGCTAAACTGCCGTTTGCTTACGCGAAAGATGGTATTTCTTATACCTTCTCTATCGTGCCAAATGCGCTGGGTAAAGACGATGATGTGCGTAAAGCCAACCTTGCGGGTCTGATGGATGGTTACTTCCACCACGAAGCGTCCATCGAAGGTGGTCAACACCTGAACGTGAACGTCATGAACCGTGAAATGCTGTTAGATGCGATGGAACATCCTGAAAACTATCCTCAGCTGACCATTCGTGTTTCTGGCTACGCAGTGCGTTTCAACTCACTGACTAAAGAACAGCAACAAGACGTTATTACCCGTACTTTCACCAAGTCCCTGTAATAATTCAACCTTGTAATCTGGTCTGATAAAAAAGGCTCCACAATGTGGAGCCTTTGTTTCATCCCTCCCTGCCCGCACTGTCTGTACGACAGTCTGTTTTGCCAGAGCGCTATACGTTGTGGACTTCTGGCAAAGCAGTACCGCCATTGCTGACAATCAACCTTATTGATTGTCTGGTATCATAAACCTGTGGTTTCCAGTTTATCTCTGCCAGGCCAGCATCCGCACATGTAGACTGCTATTTATTGGTCACTATGGAGAATAACCCGCAATGTCAGTTCAAGGTGACATAATTTAGGGTTTATTTAATTGAAATATAAGGATTTATTTCAAACTACGTCCACATATTGACCATTTCGAGATTTAACGACAAAAAAGCCCCGCATTTTAATTTGCGGGGCTTTTCTGTTTCTACGATTACATGAGGAAGGTTTGTTGACCGTGTGAGGTGGGATGAGGCAACACCGCATTGATATGACCCGGCTTCATAATTGAGCCGTCGAATGACTCCATCGTCTTAAAGGTATGTCCGCAGTTGATGTTCTGGCACTGATTGTATCGCTCTTTGGTGTTCTCACTCAGGTAACGGCTGGAACGGGTATGCGCCGCATGTTTGCAAATTGGACAATGGAACATGATCATCACCTCAATGAATCGCTTTAATATGCAGCAATTCTAGCCACTAAATACATATAAAACAACGAGTTAATCAGATAATTCATTCTTCCTCTTCGCTCTCATACTCCACCTGTGAAAGCCTTACCTCGAGGTCTAGGGAAGTCGTGTAGCCACTATTGCTGAGTGAGTGAACCACCTTAGTGATAATCCATGACTGGTCGTCTATGACGCGCTTAAACCCTTTAACCTGCACCGGCGTTTCGGGGTATAAATCCGCGCGCCCCATAGCCAGATTAATGGAGAATTCGGCCACCCCACGTTGCAACTTATCCCACTTCGCCGCCGCTGCGCGCATGGCCTGCGCTTTACTGGCGTAGGTGGTTGTCAGTGCAAACACGTTATCCGCTTCGCCTGCCATATATTCACCCTCTTTTTCCTCCGGCGTGGCCGCTGATTTTTTGACGGCGGCTGGTTTGGCCTTCGGATGTTGCAGAGCGCGCAGTTGTTTAAACTTGGGCTTTCGCTGGATTTTGACCTTTTGCTTTTTCGGCTTAGGGTCTTTGGTGTGTAACCATTTGGCCGTTACGCCGGTGTAAGCGCCCCGGTCAGCAATGGCAAACTGATGCCGGTCACCGTCTGCACGTTCAATCGTCATGGTCGGTATGGGCTTGCCGCTGGCGGTAGTGCCGCTTCCAGCTTTCAGAAAAAGTAACTTACCGGCTTTCACCGAAACGTCAGCCCCGTTGCGCGTGGCCAGACGGGTCAAAAACTTGGCGTCAGATTCCTGAGACTGATCAATGTGCGGAATACTGATGGCGTTTAACTGCGTGGCTACGCTGGCCGTCAGCTTATTGCGCGCGGCGATCTGCTCCACCACCTGACCGAGCGTAGTGTCGTGGTAAGACATTTCACGCCGTGAGTTCAGGGTGCCGCGAAAGTCAGCACTGCGCGCCCGGATAGTCATCGGCTTGTCCACCGCCCACATATGCGCCTCGGCCATCGTGTCAGCCAGCACCTGCGCGGTGCGAGTGTAGCTCTCAAACTGGAAAAGCGGGTCATCAGAACAGGTGCGGTTACCCCAAAAGCGGAAGCCGTCTTTGCGTACCAGCGTCGTGATACCGGCCTCATTGAGCAGGTCAGCATCAGTACCCGCTGCCTGCAAATCCCAAAACACCGAAGCGCTGATGCCGGTCACGCCATTAACGCCAACGTTTGACAGGGTTTTATGCCAGCCGGTGTCTTGGTCGATTTTAGCGCGCAGACCTAACGCGCGCGCCGTGGCGTAAGCGGTAGAGCTGGCGTTTGCCGTGGTGTCCCAAGAAATAAAATCAGGCCAGATAAGCATCAGTTCACGCTGGCTGAAATTGTCACGGTACTTAATGGCATCAGAGAGCGTTTTGCATTCCCACGCGCTGATATAACCGAAAGCGCGCAGCGACTGGCAGACCGTGGCCAGCGCCGTGGCCACTTCCTGAGAGTCCAGACCCGGCACACCCAAGATGCGCGGTTTGACGCCAGTGTCCGCCTCGGCAGTGAGCAGGGCTTTCAGGCCGGTATATTTACCGTCGGCACCGGCACCGCCGAGGATATTAGAGAGGGTCTCGGCGGCGGCGGCTTCCGCATCTTCGTTTTCTGATTCCGCCACGCGCACCACGACGGTGACCGGTTTTGGTATTCACGGTATACGACATCACTTACCGCAATGCCATCATCAGGCCAGCTTCCTGCATCGTCGTACACTTCCCGCAGCTCTCGCGGATAAAAGCCATTGGTGAGCGGGCTGTAAACATAAAGACTTGTGGTGATTGCGCTGTAATAGTGACTCATTTAATCCCCTTACCAGCCGGTGGCTTCCCAGTAACTGCCTGCGCTGTCCTGCCCGCAGGTGAAGCCGACGTTGTTAATAATTTGTGCCGTGCCGAAGTTGTCGTTGAACGTCCCGCCGCCGCCATTGATAGCCGTTACCTGAACGTTGACGCAGGTACTCGGGAAAGGAATGGGGAAATTTACCGTTGACCAGCCGCGACTCCCTTTGTTGACGACGCCCCACTGCTTAATCATGCCGGTATCACCACACCGCCACCAGCCACCGCCGAGATTGGCGGTATTCGCATTGACTGGTTGCCGGTTGTTGGGGCTGAAAACCCGCTGCCCCATCTCATAAATTCCGCCACCGTCAGTGTAAAAATTACCCTGTGCACTCAGGTCTCCAGTGCCGGAAATTCTGACGTAACCCGTTTGCACGGAATTCGCTTGGTTAACGGTGCGGAAAAGAAAGCCACCTACACCGCCGCCTTTGTTGTTCACAAAGTTAGACTCACCCTGACCACCGCTTTCATTCCAGCCTAAATATGTCCCTTGCCCGTTTCCGGGTTGCGGGAGGGTTATCGCCCGGAGAAAATTAGCCGTGACGCCACCGTTGACATCACCGCCATTTCGGGGAAATGCGCCAACATTATCTGCATTCAGCGCGATATCTTTCGTACCGTCAAACGCCACACCGGCAATCTTTCGCACCGTGGCTAATTTAGTTGCCGCCGCCGCAGTGCCAGCGGCAGGAAGTGCGCCAACGTCGGCGGCAGTGGGTTTATTATTTGGGCTGTATACCTCGGCCCATGCAGACCACGGACCATCTGCGCCGTTCCATGCGCCGGTAGCTGCTCGGGTAAACTGTCGGCCATTATTGTTAAAGGCTATCTGCTGTGTCGCATTCGGACCCCACGTCACGAAAATGACACCAACAAAACCGTTCATCGGATAGCCTTTTTCCGTGGTCGCTGCTGCTGCGCCCGGCACGCCATAATGTCCAAACATTGCACTGCCGCGAAGAGTGTTTGGGGAGTCTGTCGCGGTTAAATTCGGGCGGATTTTAAAGGCCGTCGCCACCTCATCCGCCAGCGCCTTTTCACTGGCGGCGCTTTGCGCGGCCGTCCACGCGCCCACGTCGGCAGCGGTGGGCTTGTTATTCGCGCTGTACGTCGGCACCCACTCTTTCCATGGACCATCTGCACCGTTCCAGTCAGCAGACAGCCCTCGATTCCAGATATTGCCAGTGAAAGTGACATACATCTGCTGACAGCCGTAGGCGCTCGGCGTGACATACAGCGTGCCTGCGATGCCCTGCGGATAGTGCAGCGCCGCCGTGGCGTTGGCATTTTTAGGCTGCGCGTACAGGGCGGCACTTCCGACTCCGCTGGCAAAGCCCAGAGTATTGATATCCGTGGTTGTCAGAATGGCCGAAGGTACCGTGACGGAATTCACCGCGCTGACTTGCACCCAGTCACGCCATGGCCCGTCAGTCCCATTCCACGAAGCATTTAACGCCCGAGTCCACACCATGCCGGTGTTTTGGACCGTATAACGCTGCAATACACCGCCTGTCCATGACGCAGGCATGACTTCAAGTACCCCCGCAGCCTGTGAGCCTGCGGGATAGCCATTGGCGACGGTGGCACTGGCTCCTGTGCTTTGCACATAAAGACCAATCTTTTCCAGATTAAGCGTGTTGATGTTGGTCGCGCCCAAGACCGTCGTGATAACGGGGAGCGCCCCAACATCCGCAGCGGTGAGATTCTGGTCTGCGCTTAACGCCTTGCCGTTAATTTTACGGGCGGAAGGTACGCGGGTATTGGCGTTGTCATTGGCCGCTTTCACCGCCTTTGGCGTCGCCGCCAGCGTTTCGCTGGTACTGCTGACCGAGCTGTTAAGCTGCACAAAACCTTTTGTCGTCAGCGTTCCGTCGGGATGGTTACGGGATTTCTCATGTTCGGAGAGTTTATCGTCTACATAATCTTTTGTGGCCATCACCGTGGAGCCGTCAATGCTCAGTGCGACGGACTCAATTTCGCTGACGATGAGCACCATGCGCAATGTCTGCAACCGGCCAGACCCTTCCTCCAGCTTAGGTTTATAACTTTCCGCCATGTTGCTGACAGCAACCAACACACCGTCAGCATCGTATAAGCCCATTTCACGCATCCAGAAGCCGCCGACGTCAGGCTGGATCACCAGCTCGGCCACCAGATAATGACTGTTTTTGGCATCGATGCTTAGCCGGTTGAGATTGGCGCGATAAACTTCATTAACGAGTTTGGTTTGTTTTGGGTCAGGCGTCGGGAGTTTTCCGCCCCCGTCACCGACGGCCATACGTGTGATTTTGACCTGCGTTCCGCCTGCCGTGGCGGCGGCGATTTTGGCCGCTCCGGCGGTAGTCAGTAATGCTCTATAAGTCGCCATAAGTTTTCCTCTGCTTAGGCCGGATAAACGGTGATGACGTCGCCGTCGTAAGAAAGTGCGCCGACGAAAATATGGCCGGGGATATCCTGAATAATGGTCAGCGTCTCAAGGTGGCGGCTGGCGGGTTTAGCATCCGCAATGAGCCGCTCCATTTCCTGATACATTTCTTCGGTAATACCGCTTTCCAGCACACCAATATCGAGGCGAAACGTGCCGGGCGGGCTGTTGGTTTCCCACCATTCAGAAATCTTGATGACGTACCCCAGCGGCTCAACCACCCGGCGGATCGCGCTGATGGTACCTTTATGGGTATGGATGAAATAAGCAGACTGGATCACGCCGCGTTTCGTTGCCTCCGGCCAGCGTTCGTCCCACCGGTCAACCGAAAAAGCCCAAGCCAGATAGGGTAAGAACTTTGCCGGGCAGGTCTGTGGGTTCCATAAATCACGCAGCGGCACAGGGACAGCGGTCAGCTCGGCGCAGGCAGCAGCGGCGGCAACCTCCAGCGGAGAAGAACCCACAGGTAACAGGCGCACATTACTCATCGGTGCCCCCGATAGTGATTGAGGACTCAGTACAATATGAAGCCTGTGTGTCATCCAGTACGAGATCGGCCAGCGGCTGCGTGAGTTCGACCCGCTGCACACCTTCAACATGCAGCGCGGCATAGATATCCAGACGGGTGATCAGCAGGGCATTGTCCGGGAAGTAAGGCACACGCACCGCAGGCAAATTACCGATGCGTTTCTGGCTGACGATAATGTCTCCGGCCAGTTTTTCGCTGTTTTCCTGCGACTTGTTAATCAGCGGGAAATACTTATCGGAAAGCATTTTGCGGCCGCAAATCACTACCAGTCCGGGGTCTTCTGAATGCCACGCATCCAACAGAAAATCGGTGGCGTTCATGACCGCAGCGTCGATATTTTCGAAATCACCGTTCTTACCGATTCGCACGGTGGCGGAAACCACCTCGCCGGTGTCGTCAGTGATTTTATCCATCACGCGCTCGGCCGCTTCGTTACGCAGCTTTTGCAGCCAGCCGACAGCCACGTCCTGCAACATCTGGAACTTGCTGCGGTCAGACGTTTCCGCGCGGCTTACGCCGTTGAAACCGGCCATGATGTAATCCAGTGCCTGACGTTTAGCGATTGCATCGCGCAGACGGGTCTGGAAGTCCTGATAACGCGCCCACAAATCGAGGGTGTTGTAACGGATATGGAAATCGAAATTGACCTGCTCACACTTATATTTGCGTGAAGCCAGCGCCTGAAAATCTGCGGTTTTACGCTCGCTGCCACCGTCGGTGTCTGTGGTACTGGCAATAGAGCCAGTCACGCCAAGGCCGATTTTTTCACCTTCCTGTTCGTCCACCGGCACCATATTGATGCGGCTCAGAAATTCTGAGGACTCCTGCACGGTGGTGATAAGGGTCTGCGTGACAGAAGGTTCAACGCTGAATTTTTTACTCAAATCCTCCACATCGACGCCGTTCAGCTCGGCCAGACGGGACAGGTAGGCATTAAATTTAAAACGGGTGTTCTTACGCATGTTTCTCTCACTGTTTATCAGGAATAAAGGGGAACGCCGCCGGTTAGCAGTTCGTCAAAAAGGTGCTTTCACCGTTGCCACCCGGAGAGACCGGGCGTTTCGGTTGTTTGAAACTTTCGGTGCTGTCGAGGGAGGTTTTTAACGAGCTAAGCGCCGCATCGCTGGTTTTCACCTGCCCTTTCAGCGCGGTAATTTCCAGCTCCAGTTCAGAGAAGCGTTTTGCGGTGGTTTCACCGGCGGTTTGTAATTCCTCGGCTACGACCGTGATCGCGCCCTGCACGTCAGAAAAACGGGCGTCATCGCTGGTCTGTTTGGTGCTGAACATCCCTTTGATCTTTTCCGTCAGGCTGGTAAGCAGGTTGTCGGGCAGGTCTTCGAAATCCAGCTCGGCAATGGTGGCCACGGAGAACAAATCATCCGGCTGGTCTTTCTTACCGGCGAACGGGTTGACCTTAGCGCGGGCGCTGAATTCGAGCATTTCCGTTCCAAGGCTGGCGGGGTCATCAGTCACGGCCAGACCGACCAGATAGGCTTTACCGCTGTTGGCGAAATTCGGGCGAATTTCCATGGAGGTGTAAATTTTCTGCCCCGCTTTGACCATTGCGGCCAGCTCGTCAGTCGGGGTGATTTTGGCAAATAGTGCCCACTTACCTTTCAGGGCTGAATCATCATCAATTTTCTCGCCTTTCAGTTCGACGACATCACCGAGGCGCTTAAAGTCACCGCTGGGTAATAAGCCTCTGATGTGCTCCAGATTGATGCGGCAAGGAGGTGGTCAGGTTTACTGATTATGAACTTTAAAACCAACCACTGATAAACTGATCATAACCGCCGGGACAATGGCGGTTTTTTTTACGCCCTATTCAAGGCCATGAGCGCCGCGATACGGAGCGTCCCCGCCGAACAGCTTCAAGCCTGACCGAACCAACAAAAAGCCACCACGGCGCGCTCAGGCGCGAGAATAAATATAAAAAAGTGGGTTTGCGCGCAATGCTATCCCCGCCACGCCTGCCCGCTTTACATGACGGTTTTAATGCAGGTGTATGCCCTATTAAAAGCTGTATGCCCCTAGACAAGGAAAGATTTACAATCTCCCAATTTAAAATGCAAATGCATGCATCATAAATGCAAACTTAACGTATCACGAAGATACAATTAGCATTCTAAAAACCATCCTAGCCTTGGATGGTTTTTAGAAACGCTCACCTAAATTAATGATAGGAAATGATTCAACTGGGGGACTTTTCTACAACCAACACTCAATTTAGCGATGCTGAGATGAGAGTGATCATACTGTATTGACTTCAAAGGAACTGTTGCCTTTTTCATTTCCCCTTCAGGCAAATTCATTAGCATAGTATTTGAAGCTTGTATTCTTTCATTAACATATCTTTTTATTTTTATTAGCCAGGTACTGACAAAATGAAATACATATTTACCTCTTGTCAACTGATCCTTATCTAAAGACTCTACCGCTCCTACTAAGAAGTGCTCATCTTCTGTAAGCGATGCAAATCTTTCCTTAACTTCAGGAATCTCAATGAATTTAACAATGACATTGTCATTTGATATATTATCAAAAAGCTCTTCATTATTAGGAAACTCAGTGGCCACACCCCATAAACGAGATAAATATAGTTGTATAGAGATATTCCTTATACCTGAATAAAAACTGTCTTTTGCTTTGGCATAAAGGCTCATCACATCATGTAAAATATCTTTGTTTTTTTCGTCTATTTTGAAGGTTGTTTTTATAAAGTGACTAATTACACGTTCATCAGATAGGAAATTTTCGATTGCATAGACTGGCAATGTCATTATATTCTCACTTTGATGACACACATCGGAGTAATCTTGATCAACAAAAAAATATGTATTCTTTAAATTAATATTTCTTTCATTAAGAAGCTCGTAATATAAAGTTACTGACTGATCCTTACCTTTACCATTAATATGGCAAAAATCATTATCAAATCCGCATGCTTTTATTGCATTGAAGTAGAAATCATAATCATCATCACCTTCAAAAATAAATAACAAATCCTCTTTCTTTTTTTTCTTTATTAATTGAAGCCTTAATACACAAGGTTTCTTAATCGCATTCATCATCATGTCAAGTCTTGAAGCACTCATATTATTCCTCTACAAGTGACTTTGTGACATTCAAACTCTTAACTTCAGATTTTAATTCATTATTAAATACGAAGGGAGAATGAGTTATTGCTAACAATTGTGAAACGGAAGGACTGTTTGATATATCCGATAGTACATGCTCTTGCCATTCAATGGATAAAGACAACTCAGGTTCATCTACGAGAACAATTTTTTTCTTAGTATGGTCCAGATACATATGAGCCATTAGCGATATGATCTGCTTTTCTCCAGAAGAAAGATCCTCAAGTTGTATAGGTTTCTTTGTATATACATCTTTAACAATAACCTGTAATGTTTCAATATCAAAATTAAGGGATTTAGAATCATCTGATAGCTGAAGATATTTATTACAAATAGTAACAAAGCTCTCAATCTTTGATTCCATTTCCTTGGTAGAATCTATGACACCATTCAATTTTGAAAGAAAATACTTGAGAATTGAATTTGAATTTAATTTTTCACTATCTTTCAGAATACCAGTTACTTCTTCAATTATTTTATTATTACCTTCTTTATCTTTACTAACAACTCTTCCTAAAAATCTTGACAAATCATCTACAGTTGGTAAATTATTTTTATGTTTAGGGTTTACCTTTGTAACTTTATCTGTCATTAAATCTTCAATGATGGTAGCACTTAAAGCTCTATACCCTAAGCTAGATTTCCTTTCGATTGAGGAACTAATTTCTTTCAATTTATTTTCAACGTCAAAAAGGCCAAATTCAATATTTGAATTTGACTCATTATTTTTGACTCTGATCATTTCACCATCTTGAAAAACAATTCTTTCTTCTTCTTCAATACCAAACTCATCTCTAAGAGTTGAATTCTCAATTCTTCTGTATGTAGGCAGGTATATTACTTCAACGCCTTTCATCCTCTCTCTTATTTCATCAAGAAAAATCGAGGACTCTGTCTTTTCAGGATTTTCACTACTATCAAAAAGGCTCGCATCAGGATAGAAATTCTTTAGTGATTTTTTAATTTCAACCAAGGAATTATCTAATTCTGAACGAGGAAAAGGAGATTTATGATATACTTTCTTATACCACGCAGTTTGTCTAGCTTTTTGAATAGGTTTGCTGCTTACATGTGATAACATGTCCTCAATTTCACTGTCGCTTAGATAAGAAAGAATCTGTTTGAAACGTGATGAATGATTGCCATGCATCAAAAACTTAGAGTAACTCAATTCTTTTATATTAATATGATATTTTTTATCTTTGAAATCAATTTCAATTGAGTCACACTTCAATTTTCTTAGTTCATCAACTTGACCTTTGAGGGTTGATTTTAATGCATTGATGAATGTAGTTTTACCGGCACCGTTTTCCGCGATAATAATTGTGTTTTTTTTATTAAACAAAAGCTCAATATCTTTATAACCATACAACTTATTTATTGCAAATCTGACTAACTGTGTATTCACTTTAAAACTCCTTTTAAAAAAATTTAATACATAGATTTACTGCTAGATGCTATGAAAAAAATAAGCTCAAAACTATATTACCGTGATAAATTCGGCAATTTGGATCAAACCTTTAGCAAAAAAACTATAAAACAAAAATCGTTAAATTTTTACCTATATAATTCAACAACATATGAGCATGCTTAACGTTAGCAATGCATGTACTCAGTCTCACCTACGCATTTAATACTTTATATTAAATAAATGGTGTTTTGTCACGTTTTGTATGTTTTTTTATGGGATATAAAAAATACTCAGAGGCAGCCTCTTACTTCCTAAATGCCTACAGAAAAAAAATAAATAATAATATCAACAAGTTAGTTAAAAATGAAAACACACACAACAGCATAAGATAACAGCGACATACTGAACTTCACATACTAAATCTCAGAACGAATCCTATAATTTTATTGTCTGTACAATGATACGATGCTTTCATTACTATTCGTAGCTGTCGACTAGGATTTCTAACCACCATCGGGTTGAATGTCATGATGTCTAATTGAAAGAGTTATTCTTTAATAGTTGGTATCAAGCTCGTAAAGTTTGTTAAGCCGAGATGATGGTGCCAAATCACTAGGGTTACTTGGATCAAAATGACATTGACAGTAAATGATCATATCACTTTCATTTACAGCTCAAATTTCCTCTCCTTACACATTGATAACATCTAGTTTTTCCCACTGACCTAGCCACAGTTGATTAGTTTTATCTCCGCAGAGGCTAGTCGAAAGATATGGGAAGCAGTAACTCGCCAGAGAACTTTCTTTGTACCCACAGTTATTGACAGGACTCCGAGGCGCGCCGGAGGCGCTTATTAAATTCAAAGGATGAACGGAAACTTCAACAGCCTTGGCGACAATGCGCCATTTTGTTGTGCGTGTTTCGTGGATGAGGTCAGTGCCAAGATGAGGGGCATAAACGCCGATGATTTTCTGGATCTCTTCGTCGTACTCGTTTAATTCATCAATCACTTGGCGGGCGGTTCTTACCGTTTGCTCGTCGCGAGGGACATTCGCCCCACCCTGCGCAGAAATATATGCGGCGAAGTCGCCACCGTCGGCTGCTGCTCTTGTAGCTTCGACAATATCGTCAAACTCGCTTGCGATACTCACGCCACGCGGCAACCTGCGCAGCTCACGATAGGCTCCCATTGTTGGTACACCGATTGATTTAAATTGCGGGATGCGCCACGTAGAAGCCCATGCAGTAACGGCTGCGGCAGTCTCTGACAATGATCGGCCAGTCTCATGGTCTATCTCACCTTCCAGAGCATAACCATCAATATTCTTGGCTATGTATTTAGCGATATAGCCTGCTGCCCCGCCTTTATTTAAATGCTTACACTCAAAACGCTGAGCTTGTGCCCCTCGTTCATCTCCATCTTCTTGGAGTGCATAGCGGCGCATGATGTCAACGGCAGGCTGACGGTGAGCTTTATCGCAAAACAGCATCATATGCCAGTGAGGTGTAGCGTCGTGGTGAGGCTCAACTACGCGCATTCCGTAAACCTTGATGCCGTTGTCTTTGAATGCTGTCCGCATCTTGCCCCAGATTTTCACCAGATAGCGCTGGCCATCCTTTGGTGAAAACGCCTCTTCATCCCACTTATGATTGAAATTAACGCGTCGATCAGTCTTTTTTCCGACCATGCGTGTTGGATGGTATTTTGACGGAGTGGTTATCGTGAGGAACATGCCGACATGACCAACTTCTGATGCATATTTTTCAATACCTGCAATAGTGCTCATCAACTCCATACGACGGATTTCAGGGTTAGAAATACTCCCCATAACCTTATCGATGAGATCTATACGTTCTCCAGTTTCGATGTTTTCTAAATCGCAGGATTTCAGATATTCCATGTTTGCTAAGCGGCGCGCCCGAACATCCCGAATAGCCTGTTTGCTGGCATAGCCAGACTTTTGCAGACTAACCTCGCCAACAGCAATCAGGAGAGATTCGCGCCACTGCGTGCGCTGCGCTTTTAATTGTCGAATCCACCACTCATCATTTACCAATCGCGCAATGCTGGAAAACGCTGAGCGCATATCCAGTTTGCGTTTACAGTATTTTTGCCAGTGCATTGGAGTGATATTAAAAACGCGGGCAGCACCGGCAACCTCACCATAGATTTTTTGCTGTGCGCTGTCGGTGAATAGCTTGGCTTGTACTCCGTTGTGCTGACTAAGAAGCTGCTCGCTCTGCTCTTCATATTCTGTGAACAGCCGCGATGAGATTTGCATAGCGAGACGTTTCAGCGCTTTATCATTCATTCCAGCTAACTGGCGATAACTCTCAGCCTCATCAGTAAAAATTTCATTAGCTCTGCCACTTAAGGCCAACGCATATTTAGCCTGTACAACCTCGATACGTGGCCAAATTCTTGGCATAAAAACATTGATGAGGTAACGATGTGCAGCCAGCACCCCTGAGCTTTCTTTAAGGTATTCATACCGGCCAGAGAAAATGCCACTGAGAAAAAATGGCAACGCTTGAATTTTGCGTAAGGCATCTTGCCCCTGATGGAATTCATCACGGGTAAGAGGTCTTTCTTTTGAGATTGCAGGACGGGGAGCGTTCCAAGGGTATGCGCCGACAAAAGGAACCTTGTCGGCTTTTATTAGTTTAGGTGGTGGCGAGGGCGCGATACGCCCTCTCGCATTCATCAGCACGTTATTTACCGGACTGCGTCACGTTAAAAGCAACCCGGCAAAGATCTCCAATACTCGCTATCTCATCAGCCAGTTCCGCGAGGGTACGGACATCAGAATCCCTGATATGAAAGTGCAGTAATCCTTTCACCAACTGGTCAATCTTTGCGTAGTAAGCCGTGGCTTCTAAATATTCCTGCCCTTTCTTATCGCCAGAAAGAACAGTTTTATTTTTGTTGAGAATGAACTGGTAGCAGTCGCTCGTCACAACCCAATTGTCACCTACAGAAATTCGAATCATGCTTAGCTCCTGAAATATTTTTTCTGTTGTTCGGTGATTTCTTGGCATGGCACGCAACGCACGACACCGGGAAATGCAGCACGACGAGCCAAAGGGATTGGCTGGTCACAGTCTTCACAGATTGAGGCCGATACCCCATTGCTATGAATACGATGTGCAGCTACCTGATGAGTCAAAATTTCGAGATTTCTTTCCTGCACGGAATCCATTAAATCTGGCATTACATCACCCCTTTATTTTCTAAACCTTCGTTGTGAAAACGAATGGATTCTTGTCCAAGTAATTCAAGGATTTGAACCCTGTCTAATTGCTCTTGAATCGCGTGACTAATTAGCGAATCCAGATGCGAGGAAAAGGTGATTGCTGCATCAGCCTTAGCCTGATTTCGTGCCTGATTTAACATCCAATTCGTTGCTTCGCTGTCTGCTTTATTTCTCATTTCCTGACCAACTGTTAAGCTCATCTCTGGCTCCAGACAAAGGGATTCCCTACGCAATCAAGCGCAGAATTAAAAATGGTTAATTAGTGGAGGTAAGTTTCGGGGCGAACCGACGTTAATACAGTCGGCGCATTTTCGAACAGGCTAAATAATTCCCGTAGTGCCCGGAATAAAGCCTCTCTCCATGAGCAGGTTTCGTCATCAATTCGCCAATATGGCTGGCTGAATTCTTCTTCCGTTAATCCTGCATGAAAATATAAAGTGCGGCGTTCGCTAATATTTAAACGTCCGATAAAACATGACTTGGTGATCCTGAAACTACGGTACTTTGCAAAAGCAGCACGAAGTTCATCAATTGCGCAGACAATACGCTCACGATCGCAATCGTTCATTTCCTGCAATTTCATTACGGAATGGCGCTGTCTTAACTGAGCATGAAAACAAATGGTCAGACGTTCACGTTCACTCATCTTGTTATAGAAATCACAAGAGGTTTGCCAGCGAGCGGGCGCAAGGCGCTCCCCAACAGCAGCGCGAAGCCCGGCAGGCTGATTCATCACGATAGCAGCAGTGATTACTGTCATTTCTTCCCCCATGATAAAAACCGTTTTACTGCTACCGCGCGCATAGAACGGCGTGAGCAGATAATGATTCCTTTGCGGCCTTTCCCATGTGTAATTGAATTATTCATGGGACGTGCGGTTTGATGATTCCAGAGCAGAGGCGCTAATGAGATTGGGTTTTGCATATTACTGGCCTCTTCTATGCTGCGCGGCCGCGACCACGGCTAGGTTTACTCGCACTAATACGGTCTTTCCATCCGTGCCACTCTGCGGGTGCATCCTCTACAAGCTGATCAGCAAACTTGTCCCATTCTTTGCGGCTAATCCACAACTCTGCGTGCCCACCCGGCTTTAATGGATCAGCCATATAAAACGCAGGTAATTTTCCCGCTTTGGCCATAGCAACAATCGCAGCCGGTGTTTTACCGACATACAGTGCGAAACCTTCCTTTGAAAGAAGGTTTCCCGGCTTTTCTGACAAATTGATTGGCTTCCGCTTTGCCCCAGCCTCTGTATTGATGGTGGCATTTTCATCTGAGCTCTCAGATTCAATGGTTTTCGCTTCTACTGTCATTTGCTATTCTCCGACTTGGCTCCGTATCACGTTCTGGCACCATTTAGGCTGCTTTGAGTGTGATTGCGGTTTTTAGTTTTCAATATAATTACGAGAACTCGATATTATGTCAACATCTCAAGGCGAAAAACTTAAACTCATCCGTGACTCCGAAAGGCTAAGCATTCGGGAACTAACTGATATCGTTGGAATTAGTTACACCACCTATCACGGCTATGAAAATGACAAATCAAAGATGACCTTTGAATCTGGCGTCAAGCTGTTCAAGCTTCCTCGTTTTCGCAAATATCAGAACTGGTTCATGTTCGATGAGACCGATCCCGCATCCGGCCAAATAGCGCCGGCACTCGCACACTCTGGGCAAGAAAATCCAACCTCGTCCCACTCAGACCAAAAGACTGGCTGACCATATACGCCGCACAAATATGTGATTTTTGTACAGTCGTCGACTGTTACAGCCACAAACAGACAGTACCGAACAAAGTTGTAACCATTGGAGGGCTTCGCTATGTCAATTAAGAAGCTCGATGATGGTCGATATGAAGTGGACGTAAGGCCGCAGGGTTCCGAGGGAAGAAGAATCCGGCGTAAATTTAATACGAAAGGTGAGGCTCAGATTTATGAGCGTCATGTGCTGGTTAACTACCATAATAAAGAGTGGTTAGAAAAACCGGCAGACCGCCGCAAACTGACTGATTTGCTGGAATTGTGGTGGCTATACCACGGTAAGCACCATAACCGTGGTCTGATAGAAAAAGGCAGGCTTTCAGCAATCATGATTAAGTTTGCTGAAATCGGGGTGACCAGAGCTGACCAGATAACCAAGAAAGCTATAACGGATTATCGGGTCAAGATGATGAATGAAGGCCTGAAACCAGCCAGCGTGAACCGTCATCAGGCTATATTCAGCGGCATGTTTACCAAGCTGATTGATGCCAATGAATATCACAGCGAGCATCCTTTCAGAGGCGTGAAAAAGCTTAAAGAGGCTGAGCCAGAAATGGCGTTTCTTTCCACGGAAGAAATCACGCAGTTGCTCGATATGCTGGAAGGAGACAACCGCAACGCTGTGCTGCTTTGTCTGGCCACCGGTGGTCGCTGGAGTGAAGTTGCAGATCTTAAAGCTGAGCACATTATTAACTGCATGCTGACATTCATGAAAACGAAGAATGGTAGACGCAGAACAATACCGCTGTCTGAGGACTTGGTTAAAATGGTGAAAAAACGTAGTACCGGGAAACTGTTTACGCCCAATTACGACACGGTGCGAAACACACTGCGAACTATGAAGCCAGACCTACCCGCCGGACAGGCTGTCCATGTACTGCGGCACACATTCGCCACGCATTTTATGATGAATGGAGGTAATATTATTACACTACAGCGAATTTTAGGGCATTCCACCGTACAACAGACCATGGTTTATGCGCACTTTGCACCGGACTTTTTGCAGGATGCAGTCTCATTAAACCCACTTAACGGAGTGTCCATATAATGTCCACGAATCTGCACTATTTAGGACTAAGTGAAACTTTATGAGTAACTTAACTGATTGTATTTCCACGGAAAGCACCACCGAGTCAGGGGGGCATATGTCCGTTCAAGGTCGCATCCACTCATATGAATCCTGTGGCACCGTTGACGGCCCAGGTATCCGTTTCATTGTTTTCTTCCAGGGTTGCCTGATGCGTTGCATGTATTGCCACAACCGCGATACCTGGGATACACATGGCGGAAAAGAGATCAATGTTGATGATTTAATGAAAGAAGTCGTGACGTATCGTCACTTCATGAATGCTTCCGGCGGTGGTGTAACAGCCTCTGGTGGCGAAGCCATTCTTCAGGCAGAGTTTGTGCGTGACTGGTTCCGCGCCTGCCAGAAAGAAGGGATCAACACTTGCCTGGATACCAACGGTTTTGTCCGCCGTTATGATCCGGTGATCGACGAATTATTGGATGTCTCTGATCTGGTCATGCTTGATCTCAAGCAGATGAATGATGACATTCACCAGAATCTGGTGGGCGTGTCCAACCACCGCACTCTGGACTTTGCCCGCTATCTGGCAAAACGTAATCAGCGCACCTGGATCCGTTATGTCGTGGTGCCGGGCTGGTCTGATGATGATGACTCCGCGCATAAGCTGGGTGAGTTCACCAAAGATATGACTAACATCGAGAAGATCGAACTGCTGCCATACCATGAGTTGGGCAAACATAAATGGACGGCAATGGGTGAGAAATACGGTCTGGATGGCGTAAATCCGCCCACCAAAGAGATCATGGAAAGAGTGAAAAATATTCTTGCCAGTTACGGGCATAAAGTTATTTATTAACAGCCTGAGATGTTCATAAAAAAGACGCCAAATGGCTAATGCCGGTCACTTAAGGTGACCGGCATTGTTTTTTAAGGGATATTTCGACCTTTTTTCTCTCACTTCCCTGACATATTCACGCTCACGTCTCGAGGGCAGTTTTAGCATCGCTGCGTTGCTGTA